>JBEANV010000642.1:0-7850 GCA_041165285.1 Pseudomonadota bacterium
GCGTGGTCGGTGCCGGGCACCCACAGCGTGTTGTCGCCGGACATGCGGTGGTAGCGCGTCAGCGAGTCCATGATGGTCTGGTTGAACGCGTGGCCCATGTGCAGCGTGCCGGTCACGTTCGGCGGCGGCAACTGGACGCAGAAACTCAGCTTGGCCGGGTCCAGCGTCGGGGCATAGACACCGCTGGCCTCCCACTGCGGCGCCCACCGGGCTTCGATCGGGGCGGGCTCAAAGGACTTGGAGAGGGCGTTCAGGGCGTCGGTCATGGCTGTTGTGGGGGTCTCGCGGACAAGGGCGTCATTCTATGAACTGTGCATGAACCCGCCCAAGGCAAAATCCGGCCGGCAGAACAACCCCGAAAACGGAGCACTCCCCACATGAGCACCATCCACACCGTCGGCATCGTCGGCGCTGGCACCATGGGCAACGGCATCGCGCAGGTCTGCGCGCAGTCCGGCATCCGCGTCGTGATGGTCGACATCAGCGACGCCGCGGTCAGCAAGGGCCTGGCGACCATCGCCGGCAGCTTCGACCGCCTGATCAAGAAGGACAAGCTCAACGCCGAACAGAAGTCCGCCGCCCTCGCCCGCATCACCACCTCGACCGACTACGCCGCGCTGAATGCCGCGCAATTTGTCATCGAGGCCGCCACCGAAAACGAGGCACTGAAGATCAAGATCCTCGGCCAGCTCGACGCGATGCTGGCGCCGGAGGTGATCGTCGCCACCAACACCAGCTCGATCTCGATCACGCAACTGGCGGCGACGACGAAGCGCCCGGACCGCTTCATCGGCATGCACTTCTTCAACCCGGTGCCGCTGATGGCGCTGGTCGAGATCATCCGCGGCCTGCAAACCTCGGACGCCACGCACGCCGCGGTCAAGGACTTGTCGGAGCGCCTCGGCAAGACGCCGATCACGGTGAAGAACGCGCCCGGCTTCGTCGTCAACCGCATCCTGGTGCCGATGATCAACGAGGCGTTCTTCGTGCTGTCGGAAGGCCTGGCCACGGCCGAGGACATCGACGCCGGCATGAAGCTCGGCTGCAACCAACCGATCGGCCCGCTGGCGCTGGCGGACATGGTCGGGCTGGATGTGTGCCTGGCGGTGATGGAGGTCTACCTGACCCAGTTCGGCGACTCGAAGTACCGGCCCTGCCCGCTGCTGAAGGAGTATGTGGCCGCCGGTTACCTCGGCCGCAAGAGCGGGCGTGGTGTCTACGCCTACTGATCGGGCCCGGTGACGCCGTCCACCGCCGTCGCCTTGCTGAATCCCGGCGCCGGCGGGGGCCGCGCGGCCGCGCTACGCCGCCCGGTCACGGCCTGGCTGTCGCGCCACGCGCCGGGGGTGTCGCTGCTGATGCCCGATACCGTCCATGAGGCGCGGGCGCTGCTCACCATCCTCGCGCCGCGCACCCGGGTCGTGCTGATCGGCGGCGACGGCACGGTCAGCGCCCTGCTGCCGGCGCTGCTCAAGGGCGGCCTGAAGGTCGGGCTCGTGCCCGCCGGTCGGCACAACCTGCTGGCACGCACGCTGGGCCTGGACGACCTGAGCTGGTCGCAGGCGCTGGTGTTCGCGCTGCGCTCGCCGACCGGGCCGGTGGACATCGGGCTGCTGGAAACCGAGCACACGGCGGTCCACTTCGTCTCGCAGGCCCGCATCGACCGCGCGGGCTGGCTGAGCCGCTGCGGTGCAGCGGGATGGTCGCTCTGGGTGGACGGGCAGAAGATGCCGACGGGTACTGCGCGGCGCGTGCTGCTGTGCAACACCCTGCCGGAATGGAGCACGCCGGAGGGGCTGCCGATCGAGATGAACGACGGCCGGTTCGACGCCGTGGTCGTCGGTGGTGCGGGCCGCTGGTCGCGCTGCCTGCGACCGCTGAGGCCACTCGGGCTGTCCTCTGCCGCGACACCGGAGCTGCACCGGCAAGGCCGCGCCCTCCGGATCGAGAGCACGCGGCCGCTGCTGCTGCGCGTCGATGGTGAGCCGCTGGCCGCCAGCCGGCGCGTGCAGGTCGATCTGCTGCCCCGTGCGCTCGATCTGGCCGGCTCGCACGTCGCGGTCCTCGATCCGCACCGGTTCGTCGACACCACCTGGTAGGCACTGGTCTGGATTGCGGCGCCTGCGCGGGCCGCCGACAATCGCCGGATGACCCGTGCCGACGCCTCTGCCCCTGCCCGACTGCCCTCGCCCGACCGCCTGCGCGGGTGGCTCGCCACGCTGGAGAACGGCCTACTGGAGCGCGCCACCGAAGTCCGGCTGGCGCTGCTGGGTGCGCTGGCGGGCGAGCACATCCTGCTCATCGGCCCACCCGGCACCGCCAAGAGCGAACTCGCCCGTCGCCTGCACCGGGCCTTCGAAGGTGCGCCGTACTTTGAACGCCTGCTGACGCGCTTTTCCACACCAGAAGAGCTGTTCGGCCCGCTCTCGCTCAAGGCATTGGAGGACGACCGCTACGAGCGACTGACCGCCGGTTTCCTGCCCACCGCCGGCATCGCCTTTCTCGACGAGGTGTTCAAGGCCAACTCGGCCATCCTCAATGCCCTGCTGACGCTGCTCAACGAACGCGAGTTCGACAACGGCGTCGGCCGCACACGCACGCCGCTCATCAGCGTGATCGCCGCCAGCAACGAAGTGCCGGCCGACGAGGCACTGCAGGCCTTCCATGACCGGTTTCTGGTGCGCCTGCCGATCGCACCCGTGAGCGACGCGAGCTTCGAAGCCCTGCTGCGGCTCACCGCCACACCAGACGACACCGAACCAACCAAAGCACTGACCGCCGCCGAGCGCAGCGACATCGCCCGAGCCAGCGCTGCCGTGCGCTTGAGCGTCGAGGCGGTCGAGGCGCTGCGGGCGTTGCGCCACTGGCTGGGCGGGCAGCAGACCACGCTGTCCGACCGCCGCTGGCGCTTGTGGGTCGGCCTGATGCGCACGGCCGCAGCCACCGAAGGCCGCGCGCAGATCGACGCGCTCGACCTGTGGCTCGCACCCTATGTCGCGAGTCCGACGCCGGAGCTGGTGCCAAAGCTGACACAGTGGTTCGACACCGAAATTGCCCGCGCCGTGCCGCAGGACGCACCGTGGCTGAACCGCGCCGTGGAGGCCTTCGAGCACCAGTGGGAAATCGAACGCAGCGCCGAAGCCGAGCACGGCGATGGCACCGCCGGCAAGCTGGCGCTGGCCCGCGCCATTGGCGGCGGCCAGGACGACGGCGGCATGGCCCGGCTGATGACCGAATCGCTCGAAGCCCACACGCGCCGCCGCTACAGCCCGGTCCACATCGCCGCCCGGCTGGCGCAGATCGACGAGATCACCGGTCCGGCGGCGGCGCACTGGACCCGCGTCCACCAGGACGCCACCGCGCTGGCCGACCGGCTGCGTGACCGCGTCTGGGTGCCAGCGCCGGTGGTCGAGCGCCTGCTCGGTGCCCACACCCACACGCTGGCCACGCTGGACGGCCTGCTGGCCCGGCTGGAGGCAACCCGCGCCGGATTTGCCGCGCTGCCCGTCGAGGTCATGGCGACCGATGCAGCGGCCGTGGCGGCACCGGAACCCGTGGCTTTCTAGCGTGGCACCGCTGTGCGCGGCAGATGCGCCGTTCCACCACCTCGCCCCGCTGCCGCGCACGCTCTGGTTGCCGGCGCTGATCGCCAGCATCGGCCACGCCGAAACGCGGCTGCTCGACACACGCCGCTGGGAACAGGCGCTGCTGGCGGGTGATCTGCCGCCAGCAGACGCAGACTTTGGCGATGCGCAGGCGGCGGAGCCGCTGCGCACGGTGGTGGGCGAACTCGGGCTGCCGGGCCTGAGCCGCAGCGCGCCCGCGCTGGCCGAGCAGGTGCTGCGCACGCTGCTGTGGCACCTCGACCGCATCGCCGACCACCAGCCCCGGCTCGACCGCGCCGCCGCCATCGCGCAGGTGGTCAGCGACTTCCGCGGCGCCTGGCAAATCGAGACGCAGGGCTGGGAGGCGCACCTCGCGCTGCTGCAGGGGCTGGGCGACCTGAGTGCGCTGCGCTGGGACGACCTGCGCGGGCACCTACAGTCGCGGCCCTGGGCGGAGGCTCGGCGAGCGGCGGCGTGGCTGGAGAAGCTCCCGCAGCTTGCCGAGCTGATTCGCCAGCTTGGCCGCACCGAACGCCATGACGCCCGCCTGCCCGCGCCGGCCGTCGAGCCGGAACCCGATCGGCGCAGGGTCCACGGCCTGCGGGCGGTCGAGACGCGGCTGCCGGACGCGCCGGGCGAGCTGACCGGCATCCACCTCTCCGGCCGCATCGAGCGCATGCTGGCCAGCGAGGCGGTGATGCTGCGCCACCCGGTGCTCAAGCGGCTGTGGCGGGCGCGCCATGCCGAGGCGCGGCTGCTGAGCTGGGAGTCGCAGGCGGTGCTCGTCGATTGGCGCCACGACCCCGCCGCCCCACCTCGCACCGGCGCCACGCCGCCGCAACCCGAACCCCGCGCCCGCGGACCCTTCATCCTCTGCCTGGACACGTCAGGCTCGATGCGCGGTGCCCCGGAAAACATCGCCAAGGCCGTCGTCATCGCCGCGCTGCGGGCCGCGCACGCGGAAAAACGCGGCTGCGTGCTGATCGCGTTCGGCGGGCCGGGCGAGGTGATTGAGCGTGACCTGGATCTCAGCCCCGCTGGCCTGCAGGCGCTGATGGACCTGATGGGCCAAAGCTTCGACGGCGGCACCGATCTGCAAACCCCCATCGAACGCGCCATCGAGCGGGTCCACCAGACGCGCTGGCAGCACGCCGACCTGCTCATCGTCAGCGACGGCGAGTTCGGTTGCGTGCCGCAGACGCTGCAGCGGCTGGACGACGCCCGGGCGCGCTTCGGGCTGCGGGTGCAGGGCGTGCTCGTCGGCGACCGGGAGACGATGGGGCTGCTCGAAGTCTGCGACCACCTGCACTGGGTGCGCGACTGGCGCCGCTACAGCGAAACCGCCCAGGGCAGCGACGGCCGCGGTTACTCGCCCGTCCACAGCAAAAGCCTCACGGCGCTGTACTTTCCGAATGCCCTGTCACCGCGTGCGGCCAAGCATGTCAGCATACCCTGACAGGTATATCGATAGAATGGCAGCATGAACACCCCCACCGCAACGACCACCGCCGCTGCCCCTGCCCGCCTGCAGGTCGAGTCCTTCTTTGACGAAGCCTCGTCCACCTTCAGCCACCTCGTGCTCGACCGCGCTACCGGCCAGTGCGCCTTGATCGACAGCGTGCTCGACTACGACCCGAAATCCGGCCGCACCCGCACGACCGGCGCCGACCGGCTGGTGGTCCGCGTGCGCGAACTCGGCGCGCAGGTGCAGTGGCTGCTCGAAACCCATGTCCACGCCGACCACCTCTCCGCCGCGCCCCACCTCAAGGCGCAGCTCGGCGGCGCCATCGGCATCGGTGCCCACATCACCACGGTGCAGAAGACCTTCGGCACGCTGTTCAACGCCGAACCCGGCTTCGCCCGCGATGGCAGTCAGTTCGACCACCTGTTCCGCGACGGCGACACGTTCGAGATCGGCGGCCTGCGCGCCACCGCGATGCACACGCCCGGCCACACCCCCGCCTGCATGACCTACGTGGTCGCGGACGGCGACGAGCGGGTGGCCTTCGTCGGCGACACGCTGTTCATGCCGGACTACGGCACGGCGCGCTGCGACTTCCCTGGCGGGGATGCGGCGACGCTGTTCCGCTCGGTGCGCCGCGTGCTGGCCCTGCCGACGGCGACCAGGCTCTACATGTGCCACGACTACCGCCCCGGCGGCCGGCCCTTGGCGCACGTCAGCACGGTGGCCGAACAGCGCGCCGCCAATGTCCACGCCCACGATGGCATCGCCGAAGCCGATTTCGTCGCGATGCGCCAGGCTCGGGATGCGACGCTGGACATGCCGGTGCTGATCCTGCCGTCGGTGCAGGTCAACATGCGCGCCGGCCACCTGCCGCCGCCCGAGGACAACGGCGTGTCCTACCTGAAGATCCCGCTGAACGCGCTCTGAACGGCCAGGGGAAACAGCCCCGCTCCAGCAACGGGCACGGTGTCTGCTAGGCTCAGTGGCAGACCACCTCTTCTCCAAAGCACGCCATGCAGCACCTCACCGACGCCGGCCAGCAGGCCGTTCAGCAGCTCGCCGCCCGCCACGGCTTCAGCCCCGAGGCCGTCACGCACATGCTGTGGGCGGTCTGGAGCGGCAACGGCAGCATGGCGCAGTTCAGCCACTGGGAATTCGGTGGCTCCGGCCAGTGGATGCGCGGCGGCATGACCATGCTCGGCGACATGTTCAACCACCAGCTCAAGTACCGGGTCGATGGCCTGTGCAGCGCGCTGAGCCAGTTGCTGGCCAGCCGCACTGACCTGGTGCCCCCCGCGCCGGCCGCCGTCACCTGGTGGCCCGCCTGGATGGGCAGCCCCAACGCCACCGGCGCACAGAACAACACCCGCTACGCCTACTTCGCCAACAGCCGCCGCCTTGCGGTGGACACTGGCGGTGACGTGTGGGTCTACGACACGCTCGACCACCAGATCGGCGGCTTCTCGCAGCAGCAGGGCGCGGGCGGTGGCATGACCTTCTCCAGCCAGTACGGCACCGTGAACCTCGGCAGCCTGCCGGTGGTGGTGCGCAACGGCCAGGACGTGAGCGCCGCACCTGTCCCGGCACCCGCCTTCAGTGCCCCGTCGTTCAGCACACCTCCCGCGCCCACCGCCCCTGTCGCGAACGCAGGCGATGTCTTCGCGGCCATCGAGCGCCTGGGCGAGTTGCAGGCCAGGGCGCTGCTGACGGCGGAGGAATTCGCGGCCAAGAAGGCAGAGTTGCTCGGGCGACTTTGAACCGCGTTGAAACTGGAACAATCGGTCCGCTGCATGGACAATGCAACATGCCACGCACCGTCATCACCACCCAAAGCTTCACCGACGCCGACGCCGCCCTCGCGCACGCCAAGGCGATCTACGACTCCGGCATCGCCCACCTGCGCCAATCGCTGAAGGAGTTTGTCGGCGGCACGGAAATCGGCGGACACGTCCGCGCCTGTTATCCGTTCGTGCGGGTGCGGGTGGACACGGTCGAGCGGGCCGACTCCCGGCTGTCCTACGGCTTCGTCGCCGGCCCAGGCGTCTATGAAACGACGCTGACGCGCCCGGATCTGTTCCGCCACTACCTGCGCGAGCAGTTCAAGCTGCTGCTGAAAAACCACGGCGTCGCGCTGGAGGTCGGGCTGTCGAGCCAGCCGATCCCCGTGCATTTCAGCTTCGCCGAGCACGACCACATCGAAGGCACGATGGCTCCCGAGCGCCGGTCGCGCCTGCGCGATCTGTTCGACCTCCCCGACCTGGCCGCGATGGACGACGGCATCGCCAACGGCACCTTCGAGCCACACGCCGGTCCGGATGGACTGGTGCGCCACCCGCTGTCGCTGTTCACCGCACCGCGCATCGACTACTCGCTGCACCGCCTGCGCCACTACACCGGCACCGCGCCCGAGCACTTCCAGAACTACGTGCTCTTCACGAACTACCAGTTCTACATCGACGAGTTCGTGCGCCTGGGCCATGAACTGATGGCCGACGAAAACGGCGAGTACACCGCCTTCGTCGAACCCGGCAACGTGCTGGCGCGCCGCGCCGGCCTGACCGCCGAGCCGGGTGACGAGCTGGGCGCTCCGCCGCCGCGCCTGCCGCAGATGCCCGCCTACCACCTCAAGCGCCACGGCCACAGCGGCATCACGATGGTGAACATCGGCGTCGGCCCGAGCAACGCCAAGACCATCACCGACCACATCGCCGTGCTGCGCCCGCACGCCTGGCTGATGCTCGGCCACTGCGCCGGCCTGCGCAACACGCAGCAGCTCGGCG
>JBEANV010000643.1:0-4842 GCA_041165285.1 Pseudomonadota bacterium
TAGCTCCTTGTGAGAGCTAACCCATTGAATTCATTGGTCGGGACGGTGGGATTCGAACTCACGACCCCTTGCACCCCATGCAAGTGCGCTACCAGGCTGCGCTACGCCCCGACTGCTGAGAAAGTGATTGTATGCCGAAAACGGGCATTCCGTCCAGTGTCTGGCCGGCTTTTTAGCCGACGACGATGTCCGGGCTGTCGGCATCCGGGTCGAGCAAGGCACGGATGGCGAGCAGTTCCTCGCGCAGGCTGCGCGCGCCGCTGCGCACCAGTGCATCGCGGGCAACCTGTGGGGTGGGCACCTCGACAACGGCCAGTCGACCCGGCACCGGCGCGGCCAGCAGCGGCCCCAGCGGCACCGCGTCCACCCGACCCCCGCCAAGGATCAGGTGCGGCGTGGACAAGTCCTCTCCGGACAGGTCATCCTCTTCGAGCGCGCGGGCTGCGGCCGGACCGAGTTCGGCCAGCCGGTTGCGTGCGCCGCTGATGGTGAAACCCTGCTCGTACAGCAGGCCGCGGATGCGCCGGATCAGCAGCACTTCGTGGTGCTGGTAGTAGCGGCGGTTGCCGCGCCGCTTGACCGGGCGGAGCTGCGCGAATTCCTGCTCCCAGTACCGCAGCACATGCGGCTTGACACCGCACAGCTCGCTCACCTCACCGATGGTGAAGTAGCGCTTGTCGGGAATCGCGGGAAGCAGGATTTCCATTGCAAATCAATGGGTTCGGAGCGCCGACTTTACTCGAAGTCGCCTTCGGGCGGTATTTCGCCCTGCACCACGGCCTTGAGCTTGTGGCTGGCGTGGAAGGTGACGACGTTGCGGGCGCGGATCGGGATGGACTCGCCGGTGCGCGGGTTGCGCCCCGGACGGGGGGCCTTGCGGCGCACCTGGAAGTTGCCGAAGCCCGAAAGCTTGACATCGTCCCCGCGGGCCAGCGAGGCATGGACAAACTCGAAGAACGCTTCGACCATGTCCTTGGATTCGCGCTTGTTCAGCCCGAGTCGCTCGAAGAGCAACTCGGCCAGCTCGGCCTTGGTGAGCGTGGGTGCATCGTCATCATCGGGCAGCGGGAAGTCGCGTTCTTCATCCATGGGCGTGGCCGTGTGGTGGGTCAGGTCGTTCGGACGTGGAGACAGGGACATCGGGAGGCGTGGGATCACGCGCTGCGCAGACGTGCGCCCATACCGCGCTGCACTGCGTCGAGGGCGGCCTTGACCGCCTCGTCGCTGCGGGCATCGGTCAGCGGCGCGTCATCATCCAGCAGTTCCAGCCGGATCGCCAGACTGCGCTCGCCGGGCTCGAAACCGGCGGCGCCCACCGCAGGGCGGTAAACGTCAAACAGCTTCGCGCTGCGCAGCAATCCCGCCGTGTCGGCGCCGAGCAGGCTGGCGATCACCGCGTCATGCCCGGCCGACTCGCCGACGATCAGCGCGATGTCCCGCGTGACCGCCTGCTGGCGCGCCACCGGCTGGTACGCCGGCACGTCGCGGGCCAGCAGCGCCGGCACGTCCAGCTCGAACAGCACCGGTGCGCCCTGCCCTGCCGGCAGCTCGTACGCCTGCCGCCAGCGCGGATGCAACTCGCCGACAAAGCCGATCGCCTGACCGTCGAGTTCGACACGGGCGCAACGGCCGGCGTGCATCGCAGGGTGCTCCGCGGCGACAAAGCGGGCCACGCGCGGAGCGACCAGCGCCTCGACATCGGCCTTCACGTCGAAGAAATCGACCGCCCGCTCCTTCACGCCCCACTGCACCGGCTCGACCGCGCCCCAGGCCAGACCGGCCACACGCAGCGGCTGGTCGATGCCAACGACGCTCTGTTCGCTGGTCTGCACCGCGGCGTCGCGCCGGAACACGCGGCCCAGCTCGAACACGCGCACACGCGGCGCGCGGCGCGTCAGGTTGTGCCGCAGCACCTGCACCAGATTGCCGATGAGGCTGGAACGCATCACCGACAGCGGCGCGGCGATCGGATTCAGCAGGCGGATCGGGTCCGGGTTGCCGGCAAGTTCGGTTTCCCAGCGCTCCTCGACGAACGAGAAGTTGATCGTTTCCTGGTAATCCAGCGCAGCCACCGCACGGCGCAGCGCATAGCCACCGCGTTGGGCTTCCGGGCGCACGCGGGCGGTCACCGGGGCGACCGGCGCGGTCAGCGGAAGCTGGTCGAAGCCGATGACGCGGATGACCTCCTCGATCAGATCCTCTTCGATCTCGATGTCGAAACGCCAGCTCGGCGGCGTCACGGTCAGCACGCCATCCGACTCGGTGAACGACAGGCCCAGGCGGGTCAGCACCTCGGCGCACTGCACCTGCGTCACCGGCATGCCGATCACCTTGGCGGCGCGGGCGACGCGCAGCGACACCGGCTGCTTCGCCGGCAGGTTCACGATCGCGTCCGTCACCGGGCCGCAGGCGGTCGCCTCGCCGCCGCAGATCTGGTGGATCAGCGTGGTGATGCGCTCGATGCGCTCGACGGTGTGGGCGGGATCGACGCCGCGCTCGTAACGGTGGCCGGCGTCGGTGCTGAAGTTGAAGCGGCGCGAGCGGCCGGCCACCGCGTCGGGCCACCAGAAGGCGGCTTCGACGTAGACGTTCTGCGTGTCGTCGTTCACCGAGGTCGCGTCGCCGCCCATGATGCCGGCGAGCGATTCGACCGCCTGCGTGCCATCCGGGCGGGTATCGGCGATGACCCCGACCTGCGCATCGACGGTGATGGTGTTGCCGTTGAGCAGCTTGAGCGATTCGCCCTCGCGGCCCCAGCGCACGGTCAGGCCGCCGTGGATCTTGTCGAGGTCGAAGATGTGCGTCGGCTGGCCGGTCTCGAACATGACGTAGTTCGAGATGTCCACCAGCGCGCTGACCGAGCGTTGCCCGCAGCGGGCGAGGCGATCGACCATCCACGCGGGTGTCTTCGCTTTCGTGTCGATGCCGCGCACGATGCGGCCGGAGAAGCGCCCGCACAGGTCCGGCGCTTCGACGGTCACGGGCAGCGTCTCGTCCAGCGTCGGCATGACCGGCGTGGTCGGCAGCGGCTTCAGCGGCGCACCGGTCAGCGCGGCGACTTCGCGGGCCACGCCGTAGACGCTCAGCGCATGGCCGAGGTTGGGCGTGAGCTTGAGCGTGAACAGCGTGTCGTCGAGGTTCAGGAACTGGCGGATGTCCTGGCCGATCGGGGCGTCGGCGGGCAACTCCAGCAGGCCGCCGTGGTCCTCGGTCAGCTTCAGCTCGCGGGCCGAACACAGCATGCCGAAGCTCTCGACACCGCGCAGCTTGCCCTTGCCGATCTTGAACGGCTTGCCGTCCTCGCCGGGGGGCAGTTCAGCGCCGACGGTGGCCAGCGGAATGCGGATGCCGACGCGGGCGTTCGGAGCGCCGCAGACAATCTGGAGCGGGCCGTCCTTGCTGTGCGGGCCTGCGTCCACGGTGCAGACGCGCAGGCGGTCGGCGTTCGGGTGCTGCTCGGCCGTCAGGATCTCGGCGACGACGATGCCGTGGAACGGCGGTGCCACCGGCTGTAGTTCCTCGACTTCCATGCCGGACATGGTGAGCAGGTCGGCGAGCTGTTGCGTGGTCAGGTCAGGGTTGCAGTAGTCGCGCAACCACGATTCGGGGAATTGCATCTCAGGTGTCCTTGTCCGGGCTGGGGCTTGGGCGGTGGCGGATCAGCGAATCAGCGGAACTGGCCGAGGAAGCGCAGATCGCCCTCGAAGAACAGCCGCAAATCGTTGACGCCGTAGCGCAGCATGGTCAGCCGATCTGGCCCCATGCCAAACGCGAAGCCGATGTAACGCTCGGGGTCCAGGCCGTAATTGCGCACCACGTTCGGATGCACTTGGCCCGAGCCGGCCACTTCCAGCCAGCGCCCCTTCAGCGGCCCGGACGAGAACGCAATGTCCACCTCGGCCGACGGCTCGGTGAACGGGAAAAACGACGGCCGGAAGCGCAGTTGCAGGTCGTCCGTCTCGAAGAAGGTGCGGAAGAAATCGGTGAACACCGCCTTCAGATCCTTGAACGACACGTTCTCGCCGATCCACAGGCCCTCGCACTGGTGGAACATCGGCGAGTGCGTCGCGTCGCTGTCCACGCGGTAGGTGCGGCCCGGCGCGATGACGCGAATTTCGGGCATCGGGTCTTGGCCAGCGTGCGCAGCGGCGTGCTGGCGGGCGTAGCGGACCTGCATCGGCGAGGTGTGCGGACGCAGGCACAGCGGGCGGCCGGCCTCGTCGTTCATGTCCACGTAGAACGTGTCCTGCATCGAACGCGCCGGGTGGTTTTCCGGGTTGTTCAGCGCGGTGAAGCTGTACCAGTCGGTCTCGATCTCGGGGCCATCCGCCACGTCGAAGCCCATCGAACCGAAGATCTGCTCGATGCGTTCCAGCGTGCGCGACACGGGGTGCAGACCGCCGACGCCGCGGCCACGGCCGGGCAGCGTCACGTCGAGCGCCTCGGCCTTCAACTGCGCCTGCAACTCGGCGTCGGCGAGCGCCTGGCGACGGGCCGTCAGCGCGGCTTCGATGCGCTGCTTGGTCTCGTTGATCGCCGCACCGCGGGTCTTCTTCTCTTCGGGCGACAGCTTGGCCATGCCCTTGAGCAGCTCGGTCACCTGGCCGGACTTGCCGGTGTAGCGCGCCTTGGCGTCTTCGAGCTGGGCGGGGGTCTGCGCGGCGCTGAAATCCGCCTGCGCGGCCTGCACGAGTTGGTCGAGATCGTTCATCGGGAGACTAGGGTAGACAGACAAGAAAAAAGGCCGAACGCAGTGTCGGCCTTTTTTGTGTGACGCGGCGCCGGCTTGCACCGGCCCGGCGCGTCAGGCTCAAGCGAGCTGGGCCTTCACCTTCTCGACGA
>JBEANV010000644.1:0-8664 GCA_041165285.1 Pseudomonadota bacterium
CCTCTGGTGGATGTCATGCTGGTGCTGCTGATCATTTTCCTGATCACCATCCCGGTCGTGACGACTTCGGTGAAGGTGAATCTGCCCAAGGAAAGCAACGTGATCCGGGAAACCAAACCGGAAAACGTGATCGTGTCCGTCGATGGTCAGGGAAACATCTTTCTCTACGACA
Organism: Pseudomonadota bacterium; assembly: GCA_041165285.1. Lineage (GTDB taxonomy): Bacteria > Pseudomonadota > Gammaproteobacteria > Burkholderiales > Burkholderiaceae_C > Sphaerotilus. The sequence continues at coordinate 173 of JBEANV010000644.1, forward strand.
CCCCGGTGAAGAACGGCAACGATCTGCAGGAGCGGATGAAGCGGTTCGCCGCGATGAAGCCGCAGCCGGAAGTGCAAATCCGGGGTGATGCCAGAACCGACTTCGAATCGGTCGGGCGCGTGATGTATGCCATCCAGCGCACGGGCATCGTGAAAGTCAGTTTCATCACCGAACCTAACTGAAGGCAAACAAATGGCCATGAATTTAGGCAGCCACGGCGATGGCGAACCGGAAGTGATGGTGGACATGAACACGACGCCGCTCATCGACGTCATGCTCGTGCTGCTGATCATGCTGATCATCACGATTCCCGCGCAACTGCACGCCGTCAACCTCGACATTCCCTTGCCCACCAACGCCCCGAAGACGGTCGAGCCGGTCGTCATGCGCGTCGATGTGGATGAAACCAGCGCCATTTCCTGGAATGGCGAGCAGTTGGCTGACCGTGCAGCCCTGGAACTCAAGCTCACGGAATCCGCGCGGATGCAGCCGCAGCCGGAAATCCATATTCGCTCCAAAGGCAAGGCCAAGTATGAAGCGGTGGCCACCGTGCTCGCCGCCGCGCAGCGCAATGGCCTGAACAAGCTCGGCATTGTCGGCACGGAACAGTTTGCGAATTGATCCGACCCCTGAGACCCTGACCCTGACGGAAACCGCATGACGTTCGGCCGCCCGCTCCTCCACGCCATTCTGGTGTCGGCATTCCTGTGGACCGCCGCCCCTGCCCAGGCCCAGGCCACGCTGCGGGCCGAGGTGGTCAAGCCTCTGCAGGCCGCGCAGGAGCAGCTCAAGGCGGGCAACGCAGCCGCTGCGCTCACCCACGCCCTCTCTGCCCGCGCCGTGCCCAGCCTCACCGCCGCCGAGAAGGTCACGGTCGAGCGCATCGTCGCCACTGCCGCCCTCAACGCGAAGGAGCAGGGCACCGCACTGGAGGCGCTGACCTTCCTGTCCGCAGAAACGTCCTTGCCTGCCGGCGACCGGCTGGCGTTCCAGGAGACGCTGATCAGCCTGCTGCGCCTGCAGGGCGACATGGCGGGTCTGGCCAAGGCAGCTCGGCAATACCTCGACCAAGGTGGCACCAAGGCCGGCACGCGTGCGATTTATCTGCAGGCCCTGTCCGCACAAAACCGGCACGCGGACGTCATCGAGTATCTGAATCCACTGCTGCAAAGCGACAAGGACGCCCTCCTGTCGGAGCCGGAAGCGCGTGTGCTGGCCATCGCACAACGCTCGGTCAAGAACGAGGCGGGTTATTACGACGCCCTCAAGCGCCTGGTGCGCAGTGCGCCGACCAACGCGGATTACTGGGGCACCTTGCTGGCACAGGTGAAAAACCTGCCGCAATTCGATGTCCGTTATGAGCTGGATCTGGCCCGGCTCATGGCCCACCGGCAGACATGGACCGACGCGAACGACCATCTGTATTACGCACAACTGGCGCTCAAGGCGGGTTATCCCCTCGAAGCCCAGCGTGCATTGGACGCGGGCGTGCAGGCCAAGGCATTCAGTGGTGCGGCCGACGCTGCGAATCTGGACAAACTGCGGCGCACGGTGCAGCGCAAGATTGCCGAGGACGCTCCCTTGCTGCAGGCGCTGGAGAAAAAAGCCAGCTCCGCCCAGCAGCAAGCTGAACTGGCAGAAATCCTGTTCTCCAAGGCCGATTACCCAGAAGCGGCCAAGCTGTACCGGGCGGCACTGCAGGCCCCCGATCTGCGCCGCGCGGACGAATTGCGCCTGCATTGGGCCGTGGCGCTGGAATTGTCGGCGCAGCGCAACGAGGCCAGGGCGCAACTCGCGGCCATCCAATCGAGCGCGACCGCCAGAGAACTCGGTGCCCTGTGGACCTTGGTTCCCTGACCTGCCGTATTGGCCTGATCCGCCCGATTCGCCCATTTTGTCTGGACACCCCATGGAATTTTCGGCCCAGAATATCCCCAATCCGTTCGAGACGGTCGCGGACATCCCGCTCCTGACCACCGTTGCCGCCACCACCGAGGAGCAGTGGACCGCGTTCAATGGGGACCGGGTCGTGCGCAATGTCGTCACCTCGACCCTGATTCCTTTTTACCCGCCTTCCGGTGTCGCTTCCCGGGGAGAGGCCGTCATCGTCGCGCCTGGTGGTGGCATGCTCGTGCTGGCGATGGACCATGAAGGGTTTGACGTGGCGCGCAGTCTGGCCGCGCAGGGGTATACGGCCTACGTCCTGAAATACCGGCTCGTGCCCACGCAGCCCGACTGCACGGATTTTCTGCAGGAATGCCACTCGTTCTATGCGGAAAAGATGTCCAGGGGATTCGGGCAGGCCGATGCTTTTCTGGAAACCGGCCCGGCGGTCGAGGACGTGCTGGCCGCGATCGACTGGATCCGCAGCCATGCGCAACCTGCCACCGGGAAATTGCATTTCGTCGGCTTTTCGGCCGGCGCCAAAGTTGGTGTCGATGCGCTGGCACACGCAGCAGCACGTCAGCACCTCGCGTCGGTCGGGTTGGTCTATTTCAGTCTGGCCGATCCCGGGTGGTCGGCCCCGGACCTTCCACCGCTGTTTTTGGCGCTCGCGAACGACGATCCCTTGTTCGCGCGCAGTGGATTCGCGTTGCTGCAGAAATGGCAGGATGCCGGGCAGGCGGTGGAATTCCACCTGTTCCATCAGGGTGGCCACGGCTTTGGCGCACGCCAGCAAGGCACGACCTCCGATCAGTGGCTGTCCTTGTACCTGAACTGGCTTCATGCACAACATGGGAAGTGACACCGTGCTGCAGACGTCCAGATCGACCCGCTTTCCCATTCGCTATATCCGGGCAGGAGAAGCCAAGGAGGTGGTTCTGCTGATCCACGGGCTGGGCTGTTCCTCGCTCGAATGGTCCGAGAACATCGCGTTACTGGCCCGCACGAGAACCGTCATCGCGGTGGACCTGATCGGATTCGGTGCTAGCGGAAAACCCGCTGGATTCGATTATCTGGCCCGCAACCAGGCGCAGCAGTTGTTTGCGCTGCTCGACGAATTGCGCATCCAGCGCGTTCACGTCGCGGGGAATTCGTTCGGCGGTAAGGTGGCGATCGAGATGACGGATCTGGCGGCGCACCGGATTCTGTCGGTGACCCTGGTGGCGTCTGCCGGTGCCGGCAAGGAGGCTCCCTTGCCGATGCGCATCAGTACCCTGCCATGGGCCTGGAAATTCCTGCCCGCCCCCACATTCAGTCAATTTCGGCAAGGTTGGCAAGGCGCCTTCCACGACCCCGGCAAACTGAGCGAGGACCGGGTTCGCCAGAAGTTCGAGGATGCGCAACCGCCCGACGCCCAGCGCAGCCACCGTCTGACGCTCGCGGGCCAGATCAATTTCTGGGGATTCAAGTCTGCGGATCTGGAATCCCTTGAGCGCATGACTCGGGCCATCCGGTGCAAGACCCTCATTGTCTGGGGCCGGCAGGATCGATTCCTGCCCGTGGCCCATGCCCAGATTTTCCAGGAGCGGATTCCCCATGCCGCCGTGAAGATTTTCGAGGACTGCGGACACGCCCCGCAGATCGAGCGGTCCGAGGAGTTCAATCGGCTGCTGGAAGACTTCCTCTCGGCCGCTTGAAACCCCCCGCTGGCTCGGGATAACACCAATGCAAGAACCTCGACCGAGGTCTAGCATTCAAAAAAGTTATCGTTAACATTCTGTTGACCCGCCCCGCCCATTCCAGGCATGTTCATTCGAACGGAGACATTCATGAGACATTTCGAAAAGCGCCCGCTGGTCCTGGCGGTGCTGGGAGCCTTGGCTGCCTATACCCCCGTCCTGACCCACGCGCAGGCGTCGAATCCGGATGGAGAAGTCGTTGTCACGGCCAACAAGATTTCCCAGTCGGTGCTCAAGGTCGGTGCGTCCTTGTCGGCGGTGAGCGCCGACGACATCCGTGAAAAGGGCGTGTCCGACGCCAAGGCCCTCACGGACCTGATGCCCAACACGCAGATCAGCCAGGGCGGCAACAGCAGTGTCGTGGTGAACATCCGCGGCATCGAAAACACGAACACCACCGCGCTCGGCGAGCCGGCCGCGGCCTTCCACATCGACGGCATCTATCTGGGCCGGATGTCGGGTGCGGGTTCCGCGTTCTATGACATCGAGCGCGTCGAGGTGCTGCGCGGACCCCAGGGCACGCTGTATGGCCGCAACGCCAACGCCGGTGTCGTCAACGTCATCACCAAGGCGCCGAGCAACCGCCGCGAGGGCGCCTTGTCGGTCGAGCTGGGCAATCTCGGCCAGAAGCGGTTCGACGGGATGTTCAACCTGCCCGTGAACGAGGCGCTGGCCCTGCGTGCGGCGTTTTCGACGAACCGCCGCGACGGCTTCTCGGAAACGAAGACGGCCACCAACGGCTTCACCCAGAACCAGGACAGCATCCACACCGATTCGTTCCGGCTGCAAGGCTTGCTGAAGTTCTCGTCGCAGACCAGCCTGAACCTGTCCTACGACCAGAGCACCAACAAGACCACCGGTCCGAACTACTACAACCTGACGACCGGCGGCGTGCCGACCGAGCTGGTGGACCCGAATGTCCTGGTCCAGGGGCGTTTCAACGACAAGTCGTCCGGCTTCAAGGCCGAGCTGAAATCCGATCTCGGCTTCGCCAACCTGAACTACATCTTCGGACACCGCACCACGAAGAACGTCGAGGACTACGCCACCGGCCCGCTGATCCTGCTGACCAAGTCCGATACCGCGCAGAACTCGCATGAGCTGCGCCTGTCGTCCAACGATGCCAAGGCGCCCTTGCAGTGGGTGACGGGTCTGTTCCATTACAAGGAAACCAGCAAGGACGGCCAGCTCGACGGCAATTTCCCCTTCTTCTTCTTCGGTGCGGCGCCCGGGCCGTTCGGGCCAGCGCAGTGCGGTGGCTACTCGTCGTGCTATCCGGGTCTGCAGTTCCTGGACAAAGGCAAAGGCATCACCAACGCGTCGACCGCGCTCTTCGGGCAGGTCACCTACAGCATGGACGAAGCCTCCCGCGTGATCGCGGGGGCGCGGCGCACCAGCGACAAGAAGACGCGCGACGGCCAGCAGATGCTGTCTGGCGGTGTCAACTATGACCCGACCAACCCGGCGAATGCCGTCGTGCCACTCTATGGCGAGGCGTCCTGGAGCAGCTCGACGTTCAAGCTGGGCTACGAGCGTGACCTGTCGCCTTCGCAGATGTTCTATGCGACGCTCTCGACCGGGTTCAAGTCCGGTGGATTCAACGACGGCGACACCCGCACCGACCCCAGCCTGATCTACTCGCCCGAGAAGATCACCGCCTACGAAGCCGGCCTGAACGGCAAGTTCTTCGACAACGCGCTGCAACTGACGTCATCGGCTTTCTATTACGACTACAGCCAGATGCAGAAGTCTGGCGTCGTGAACAGCCAGATGAAGACGACGAACACCGGCAACGCGACCGTGAGCGGTGTCGAGCTGTCTGCACGCTACCGCGTGAGTCCTGCGAGCAAGATCGACGCCAGTCTGGGTCTGCTCAATGCGCAGTACAAGAACTACACCACCCCGAACGGCACGGACTTCTCCGGCAAGCACCTGGACAAGACGCCGACGGTGACCCTGAACCTGGGCTACACGCACACCTGGAATCTTGAGTCGGGTGCGCGGCTGTCCGGCAATGTGGGCACCAAGCTGTCCTCGTCCTACGTCACGACCGACACCGGCAACGTGGGCGTCGCGCCGGTCCAGTTCACGCAGAAGTCGTTCACGAAGTCGGGTGTCTCGCTCACCTACACGACCGCGGACGATTCGATGGACCTGCAGTTCTACGTGCGCAACCTCGAGAACAAGTCGCAGTTGATGGGTTCGGTGGCGTTCTTCGGCTCGAACTTCGGCTACATGAGCGAGCCCCGGACCCTGGGCGCCCGCGCGACCTTCCGGTTCTGACCTGAAAGCACCCCATGACCTCCGACCTCCGCCCGACTGAACCCAACGCCTCCTGGGGGCTGATGCTTGGCATCGTCCTGGTCTACTGGGCCTTGACGATGGCCCTGCTGACGCCGCCCATGATGACCATCGCCCTGCGGGTCGCGGAGATCGCGCCGGGCAGCAAGGAGAGCACCCTCGGGCTGCTGCTGGGGCTGGGGGCGGTGGTGTCCATCTTCGCCAACCCGGTCGCCGGCTATTTCAGCGACCGGACCGTGACCCGGTTCGGCAGGCGCAAGGTCTGGATGGTCGGGGGCGCAGTCCTCGGATCCCTGGGCCTGTGGATGATCGCGGTCGGGGGGGTCAAGCTCATGATCCTGGGTTGGTGCGTCACGCAACTGGGCCTCAACGCGGTGGCGGCGGCCATGATGGCGCTGCTGCCAGACCAGATTCCCGAGCACCAGCGCGGCATGGTCAGCGGGGCGATCGGCATGTGCATTCCCGCCGGGATGATCTCCGGCTTCGCCATTGCCAATGCCACACTGGGCAGCCCGCTCCTGATGTTCATGGTCCAGCCCGCCATCATGGTGGTGATGATCGGCATCCTCTGCATGGCCTACACCGACCGGCCGACCGACCCCGCCACGGTCGCGCCCTTCAGCTTCCGCCAGATGCTGCGGGACTTCTACTTCAGCCCGAAGGCGGCCCCGGACTTCACCTGGGCGTTCCTGAGCCGGATGTTCTTCTTCCTGGCCCTGTCCACCTTCTTCGGGTACCAGGTGTATTTCCTGATGGACCGGCTGGGCTACACCGCCGAGCAGGTGCCCGGCATCATGGTCAAGGTCAACGCCATCGCCTCGGCGGTGCAGATCGCCAGCAGTTTCCTCAGCGGCTGGCTGTCCGACGTGTTCCGCCGCCGCAAGATCTTCATCTGGACCTCGGCGGTGCTGTATGGCGTCGGTCTGCTGATGGTGGGCAATGCGCGCGACTACGACGCCTTCCTGCTGGGCGTGTGTGTCATGAGCCTGTCCTTCGGCGTGTACTTCGCCGTGGACATCGCCTTGGTCACGGAAGTCCTGCCGGACGCCAAGAACAACGCGGCGAAAGACCTCGGCGTCATGAACGTGGCCGGCACCTTGCCGCAGACGCTGGCCCCGGCCATCGCGCCTTTGTTCCTGTTCGCGGGCGGGCAGTCGGCGCCGAACTACACCATCCTGTTCTCTGCGGCGGCGGTTTACGCCCTGCTGGGCGCGGTCACGATCATTCCGATCAAGAAGGTGCGTTGAGTCGATCGGGGGAGGGCGCTTGAGCAGGGAGCGAACTATGCTTGCGCCTTGCATCCGCATTCCGGCCGGCACCGTTCACGACCCCCCATGCTAGAGAAAAGCCCCCACAGCAAAGTCACCATCAACGATGTCGCCGAAAAGGCCGGCGTCTCCGCCATGACGGTCTCGCGGGTCATGCGCAACCAGGGGAAGATTGCCCCGGAGACCCGCGCCCACGTTCTCAAGGTCATCCGCCAGCTCAACTACGAGCCCTTGTCCTCGGCGCGCAACCTCTCGGGCGCCTACTCCCGCACGATCGGCATCGTGATCCCGTACGCGAACGACTTCCGCGAGTTCCGCCACGGCTACGAATACGAGTACGCGCTGCTCATCGGTGCCTTGAACGTCTGCAAGTCCCACGACTTCGCCGTCAACATCATCGAGACCCGGGACTCCAACGACGTCAACCTCCTGGTCAAGAAGGTGCTCGCCCGGCAGATCGGGGGCTACATCGTGCCGGCGCCGGCGTCCGAATACCTGGACCTGCTCAAGACGCTCAAGGCCCACAAGCTGGCGTTTTCGACCATCAGCGCCTACGACCAGACCGACTCCGACCTCACCGTGCTGGCCGATGAGCGCACGGCGACGCAGGAGATGACCCAGAAGATGCTGGACCTGGGGCACCGGCGGATCGCCTTCATCGGTGGCGCGCCCCAGCGCCGGGCGACCGTCGAGCGGCAGGCCGGTTTTCTGGCGGCCATCCATGCGCATCCCGACCGCGACCGCATCGTGTACGCCCTGCACGACTGCACGGCCTTCTTCGACGATGGCCTGGAGACCGGCCTGCGCGTGCTGTCGCAGCCGCAGTCGCAGCGGCCGACGGCGGTGCAGTGCCTGACCGATGACATCGCGGCAGGCGTCATCGCGGCCGCCCACCGCCTGAAGATCCCGCTGCCCGATGGTCTGTCGATCTGCGGATTCGACAATTTCGGTCTGGCCCGCAAGCTCTCGCCGGCCTTGACCACCGCCAGTCTGCCCGCCGAGGAACTGGGCGAAGCCGCAGCCCTGCAGGTCATCGATGCGCTCGAAGGCCGCGCCCGGCAGTCCGTGACGACACTGCCGTGCAAGCTCGTCGTCCGAGAGTCCATCGCCAGCGCCCCGTTGGACTGACCAGCCACCGAGCGAACCGCCTGCGGTAAAGGCCATGGCCCCGGCAGGACCATGGCCAGTCACAAGACCTTGTGACGATGGACGATCAGACCGGGTACTGCTGCACCGACGGCTCCAGCGTGATCCACTTCAGTTCGGTGAACTCGTCGATCACGGCGCGGCCGTCGAAGCG
>JBEANV010000645.1:0-5404 GCA_041165285.1 Pseudomonadota bacterium
GAATCCATCCGGCGAGCGGGCGCGTTTTCGACGGCGGACGGCTCGGGCTGTGCCGATGCCACCGGCCGCGGGATGCTGGTCGGTGCCATCGCCCTGTCTGGCGATGGCATGGCCGCCGTCGTCACGGCCGCGGAAGCCGGAACTGGAGTTGCAACCAGCCATGACGGGGCAACCGTTGCCGGCACGGCTGGCACCGCGGCCGGTGCGACGGCTGGGGTGGTGACTGGCTGTGCAGCATCGCGCGCCGCCAGATCACGCAGCAGCACTTTTTCAGCACTTGCGCGCTTCAGTGTCCCCGCCCGCATATTCGAGTCACTCGACTTGAACAGCTTGTCGTTGTTGGCGATCTTGAAGTCCTGTATCGCATCCGTGATCTGGGTGTCCGTCAGCGACTTCACATCCTTGCCGGCCAGCGCCTTCCTGATGAGGGCGTTTGCCCCGCCTGATCCCATCTGCACGGCCGTGGACCACACCGAGTCCATCACTGAACTCCCACGGCCATTCAGGTCGATTCCCTCCGCGCCATCACGCCCCTTCTTTTTGAGAGCCGCCATCGTGGGATCGAAGTGTTCCTTCTTGATGAAATCATGCTGCGCCACGCCGAATTCAGGGTCACGCGAAGCAAGCTCCTTCCATTTCGCGCTGAATTCTTTGGTGCCGGCCTTCAGGCCAGTGAATTCCCCTGCGTACTTTGAGCTGGCAATGAATTTTTCTGCAACCCCTTGTTTCGACGACATCTGATAGGTGCCATAGGACACGCCGCCGTGGTCGCCCTTGCCCGTCGATACCGTGCCAGCACCGCCCCGGCCGCTCTCGAATTTCTTGCTGGTTTTCCCGAGAAACCAATCTTTTGCGCCATCCACTGCTGCCCTTACTGCAGTGGATGCGCGATCAGCCATGCCGGCCGCCGCATCCTTGACGCCGCCAGCGACTGACGCCACTTTGTCCGCAGCCTCCTTTGCTGCGCCAGACGCCGCCACGTAGGCCGGCGAACTGGTCACGGCATCTGCCGCCGCCGTCACGTTCTCCTGTGCGACATCGACAAGATGGGCCGCACCCTCCTTGGCAGACTGCGCCGCCGTGGTCAGCACCTCGACGGCGCGCTGCGCGGCCGGACTGTCGCCCGCCTCCTCGCCGAGCACGGTACCGACCTTTTCGCCGCCCATGCTGCCAAGCACGCCTCCGATCAAACCGCCAACGATGGTCCCCACCCCAGGCAGGACCAGCGTTCCGAGTGCTGCGCCACCGGCTGCCCCGGCTGCACCGCCAGCGATGCCCCCGGCAGCGCTGCCCACGTTTCCGGACTTGGTGGTGCCCGGCGCCGGCTCTGATGTGGCCGCATCCGCCAACGCGGCGATGCCCACCAGCGTCCCGATGGCAGGCAACCGTTTGACCAGCCCGGTCCCGGCAGACTTCAGCCAGTTCAGCGACTTGGACGCGATTCCAACGCCGCGCCCACCGACACCGCCAGCGCCGCGCCCACCGGCACCGCCCGCGCCGCCAAGCCCGCCGGCGCCACCGAGTCCACCGCCAGCAGCCCCGGCCGCGCCCGCAGCGCCACCGGCAGCCATGGCGGTACGGCCAGCGCGTCCGGCGCCACCGCGCCAGCCTCGCGCCGCTTGCAGTGCGCGCCGCGCCGCCAGCCCGGCCCCGCCCAGCTTTGCGAGCGTGCCGATACCATCGCCAAGCAGCCCGCCAAGACCGCCGCCCTTGCTTGCGCCGCCTGTGCCGCCCGTGCCGCCGCCGATCTTGTCGGCGATGATGTCGAGCCGCCGAATGATCTTCTTGCCGGTTTCGGCGGACTGCTTGCGGAACAGGTCGAGCGTCCGGGCCATCCGGGAAACGCTCTTGCGTGCGGCCGGCGGTGTCGCCCCGCGCGCAGCCATGACGCCGCGCCGCGCCGCTGCACGCACTGCAGCCTGAGCGCCGCGCGCTGGCGTTGCGACTGGCGCGCCCGTATCGGTGCGCGCAAGCCCCCCGGCAGCGGCCCCGACAGCGCCAGCGGCCCCTGAATGGCCGTCCGCACCGGAAGCCGCTTCACCACGTTTTCCAGGCACCACAGGCCGGGCCGCCGAACGCCGCTGAATGCTCACGGCTGGCCGCATGGCGCCGGCCACCGAACGGGATGAAATCCCCGGCCGCCCTGCAGCGGACAGGCCACCAGTGGATACGGCCGTCCTACCAGCCCGCGCCGCCGAAGAAATTGCCGCGCGACCGGGAGTGCCGCCGCCAGCCGGGGCTGTGCGCCCTTGGTACGGCGAGCCATCCCGGCCATGCCCAGCAGCACCGCCAGCACCGCCACGCCCCGAAGATCCTACGGACCCAGCCGCCAACCCATGGCCTGCGGCACTCGCTCGCCCGCCATCCATCGCGCGAGAATCGTCGTGAGGGGCTGTCGCCGGTAGAGCGCGACGGCCAGCGGCAGCTACGGCGGGAACCACCGGCCGCGCGCCACCGGCAGAAGCAGCAGCACCTGCCCGCCCGCCGACCATTGAGCGCGAAACCTCGTGACGGTCGGGCACTGGTCGAGCGCGACGGACGGCGGCAGGAATGGCGGAAGATCCAGCCTCGCCGCCAGTGCGACTACCTGACGCACCTGCAGTACCGGAACCCGCATCTCCGCGCTCGCCAGTCGCTCCATGCGCGGCCGTCCTGCCAGCTCGCGCCGCCGAAGGAATCGCCGCGCGTCCAGCGACAGGGCCGCGGGACGGATCGGCTCCCCCTTGGATCGCAGAACCGCCACGCACACGCCCGGCGTCACCGGCTGGGCCTGCGCCACCTGCAGCGCCCGTGACGCCAGCCGCGCCAGCACCACCAGCAGCACCGCCCACCCCGGCACCAAAGGCAGAACCCGCCGCACTCGCCGGCCAGCCGGCCATTGCGCGAGACACCTCGTGACGGTCTGGCGCTGGCCGAGTGCGACGGCCAGCAGCCGGTACGGCAGAAACTCCAGCCCCGCCACTCAGGCGAGCCACTGCAGCACCAGTGCCGCCAGCAGCAGCAGCACCGACAGAACCCACGGCAGGCGCTCGCCGACCAGCGGCAGGAGCGGCAGCAGATGCCGACCCGCCCCCATGTCGAACCACGGCCGCACCACCGCCAGCATTGCCCCCAACTCGGCGAGCTGCGGCCCGCGCGGCAGGCATAGAGGGAGAACCGCGCTGACGTATCGGCCCATGTTGCCCCGCTGCCTGACTGCCCGGCAGATGTGCCCCGCCAGCATGCGCGGCTGATCCGCTTTCACCTGTCGGTACGGCCGCGGCACCAGCGCCAGCAACCGGCCGCGCTGGCACGCCGCCAGCCGCACCAGCGCCGCCATTGCCACCAGCACCCCCGGCAGGGCCAGCACCACCCCACCCACCGGCCCTGACTGGTGCCGCGGGGATGGCTTGCCCGGGCCGTGACCCGCCAGCCGCGACCGGCTGGGTTTCCGTCACGCCGAGTTTGCCGATCCCGGCGACGGCCGCCACCCCGCTCGAACCCAGCCGGCCGACCCCTTTGGCGATTCGGAACCCCACTCTCGCCGCACTGGCCGCGCTCTTCGCTGCACCGATCACCCCAGAAAGGTTCTGCTGTAGCTCCGTAATCGACCGCGCGACTGCATCCCCTTGGGCGAGCTGGCCGGCAGCGCCAGGCAGTGAACCGAGACCCGCGCTGCCACCCGATCCGCCGCCCACGCCGCGCCCATCGTCGCCGGCACCGGATGAGAATCGGCCTGATGCCTCACGGGCACGCTTCGCGGCACTGTCCGTGTTGCCGCCCGCATTCATCCCCCGCCTCGTCGCCGCGGGCGTGGCGGCCTGCCAGGTCACCGGCGCTGCTGGGACGAACCGGCCCGTCGAGTCCCTGGCCGGCCCCCGGCTGGCGCCAGCAGTGCCGCCGGCACCACCAGCACCACCGGCCGCACTCACGCCGCCCGCGCCACCGGCTGCAGATGCCGTCGCCGACCCACCGTGCCCGCCCGCACCGCCAGCGGCCCCGGCCCTGCCCGGTCCACCATCGCGGCCCGAGCGCCCCGCCGACTCCCGCTCCGTTGTGCTGCTGGTTTCGGTGCGGGTGTTCGTGCTCCGCTCGATTCGCTCAGTGCGGGCAGAAACCGGGCGAGCCGGCACGGCCTGCACCTCCCCGGCTGGCCGCGCCGCTGCACCACTGTCGCCACCGCCCGCAGAACCAGAGCCAACCGCCTGCGGTGACTGCATCGACCCGATGGCCCGAGCGTGAGCCGGCCCCATGAGTTCCTGTGCAGCCCCGATGGACGGCAATGCCCCGGCAGTCGGCGATCCGCCTGCCCGCGTTACTGCCGGCTGTGCCCCGCTTCGCTGCACCCCCGCCCGTGGCTGCCCGGGCGATGCCCTGCGCGCCACCGGCACGGCGGGCACGGCCTTCGCGCTCAAGAGCCGCACCAGCCGGTCAATGCCGCGCCCGATTCGCTCAAGAATCGCGCGGATGTCTCCAGGGTCAACCGATGGCTCACGCTCTTCGTGCGCTGGCGTGAGCCGGCGCCCACCGGTTAGGAAGCCCCGTTCGTCGTGCTGCAGCGGAGTGAGGTTGCTCATCGCTGTTGCGGTCCTGGTGGTACCTGCATGCAGGAATCGGCCATGCCTGCAATGTCCGCAAACAGGTTGAGTGCCAGGCTGGCCGGATCGCGGCCCGTGCTCATCGGGCAGCCTCGCTCAGTAGTGCAATGGCTTCCCGCAGATAGCCATCCCGGATTGCGGGGGAAAAATCAGCAGCCGGGCACGGCCCCATTTTCGCCAGCACTCCCAAAACCCAGTCTGGCAGCGATTCAGTGCGGCGCAGCGGGTCGGCCAGGACTGCCCGGATGGGGGCAACTGCAGTTCCCATCCAGTGCCTACGAAGGTTTTCGGCCTCTTTGTCAATTAGTGGCGGGCGGAGTTTTGTGAGTTCGGCCGGGTCAATCCCTGCAGCAGTGGCGGCCTCAACAAGTCGGCTGTGCTTGACGTGCTCGACATCTGTTTCTTGTCTTCTCACAGCCCGAATCGAATCGGCCTGCGCGCACTCGATGGCGGCCAGAAGAACGGCCAGCTTGCCATCACCGGCTTGAACAACCGCGCGACGGGCCTTCAGCCGGTCTTCGGCCTCATCCAGCGCAGCAAGCAGCGCCAGCGCCCGCTTGCTGGATTCGGCGCCTTCCCGGTTGAACTTCTCGATCAAATCGGCCGGATCGACCATCCCGTCCATGATCGCCTCCAACAGCAGGAGGAATCCACCGTGCCGATTCCCGCGAGAGTCACGCAGTTCCACCTCATCGGCGAGTAATCGAACGAGGTCAGATGCTGCGCGGAAAACCTTCTGGTTTTTCATGGCGATGGCGAGCGCATCTAGTTCGATATCGGTCCGGGGTAATTTCAATTCAATCTGGTCGGCGGTAATTTCGGTCATT
>JBEANV010000646.1:0-2549 GCA_041165285.1 Pseudomonadota bacterium
CTGCGCGATCGCCCTGCTGCTGAGCCGGGCCATGGAAGTCCGCACCACGCGCACCGACTTGCAACGCGAACGCGGCCTGACCGAGGTCACGCTGCAGGCCATCTCGGATGCCGTCCTCACGCTCGACCACGCCCACCGCGTGCGTTACCTCAACGCCAGTGCCGAGCGGCTGATTCGCCAGCCGGCGAACGTCCCGGCTGACGGCGTGGCAACGGCGGTCCTGGACCAGCCGGTGCAGTCCGTGCTGAATCTGGCGCAGCCGGACGAGCAAATCCTGCTGCAGGCCATTGGCGACTGCCAGGACCAGCAGCGGGTCGTGATGGTCGACCTCTCGCTGCACCTCGACACCAGCGACGGCGAGCACCTGGTGCGCGCCGTCATCAGCCCGACACACGCGGCTTCCGAGGCGGACCGGGGCGTGGTGATCGTGCTGACCGATGTCACTGCCACGGCCCGCGCCGAGCTGCGGATCGAGCACGGCAGCACCCACGACGGCCTGACCGGGTTGCCCAACCGCGTGCTGCTGACCGACCTGCTGGCGCACGCACTGGCCCACGGTCGCCACCAGCACCAGGCCCTCGCCGTGCTGTTCATCGACCTGGACCACTTCGGCCGCATCAACGACAGCCTCGGCCAGCGCCAGGGGAACGAGGTGCTCGAAGTCATCGCGGCACGGATGCGCCGTGTCTTTCGCCCGCACGACACCATCGCGCGCTGGGGCAACGACCAGTTTGTCGTGCTGATCGAGGACGTGACCTCGCGCGAAGTGGTCGCCGCGCTCGCTGCGCAGCTCATCGACATGGTGGCCCGCGAACTGCGCGTGGACGATGTCGCCATCGCTTGCACCTGCAGCGTCGGCATCGCGCTCTCGCCGGACGATGCCCCGACCACCGACAGCCTGCTGACAATGGCCGAGGCCGCCATGTCGCGTGCCAAGGCGGCCGGCGGCGGGCGCTTCGAGTTCTATACCTCCGGGATGTCCACGCTCACGCGCGACTGGCTGGCGCTGGAGAACCGGCTGCGCCATGCGCTCGAATCCGAAGAGTTCGTGCTGCACTACCAGATCCAGACCGACCTGCGCACCGGCCGCCCGGTCGGACTGGAGGCCCTGCTGCGCTGGCGGCAGGACGACGGCGAGCTGTGGGCGCCGGCGCGTTTCCTGTCGATCACCGAGGAGACCGGCCTCATCGTCGCCGTGGGCAACTGGGTGATCCGCGAAGCCACGGCGCAGGTCCGACGCTGGATCGACGCCGGGGTGACGCCGGTTCCGGTGTCGGTCAACGTCTCCGCCCGCCAGTGCATGGACTCGCAGCTGATCGACGTGATCGCCGGGGCGCTGAAGGCCGCGGACATACCGCCCTCGCTGCTCAAGGTGGAGATCACCGAGAGCACCGCCATGGCCGACCTTGACCACCTCAAGCAGCTGCTGATGCAACTGCGCCAGCTCGGTGTGGCCATCGCGCTGGACGATTTCGGCACCGGCTTCTCGTCGCTGGCCCACCTCAAGCGTTTCCCGGTGGACCAGATCAAGATCGACCCGAGCTTCATCGCCGACATCCACCGCGACCCGAACGGCGCGGCCATCGTGCGCGCCACGATCGCGCTGGCGCACGGGCTGGGCGTGCCGGTGGTGGCCGAGGGTGTCGAGAACGAAGCCCAGATCCGCTTCCTGCGTGAACACCACTGCGACATGGTGCAGGGCTACCTCTACGGTCGCCCGGGCAGCCCGGACGCCGTCCGGGAGGCGCTCACATCAGCAGATGCTCACCCGCGTTATCTCCACCCAGAATCACATAGTTGACGCGGCGGATGTCCTGCAGCCGCGTCCCGCCGGCGTAGGAGATGGAGCTTTGCAGGTCTTCGCGCATCTCGCGCAGCGTGTCGGCCAGCTTGCCCTTGACGGGTTCCAGGATGCGCTTGCCCTCGACGTGGCGGTACTCGCCCTTGTTGAAGTCGCTGGCCGAGCCGTAGTACTCCTTGAAGAGCTGACCGTCGACCTCGACCGTCTTCCCCGGTGACTCCTCGTGGCCCGCGAACAGCGAGCCGATCATCACCATCGCCGCCCCGAAGCGCACGCTCTTGGCGATGTCGCCGTGGTGGCGGATGCCGCCGTCCGCGATCATCGGCTTGGTCGCCACGCGCGCGCACCATTTCAGCGCCGAGAGCTGCCAGCCGCCAGTGCCGAAACCCGTCTTCAGCCGCGTGATGCAGACCTTGCCGGGACCGATGCCGATCTTGGTCGCGTCCGCACCCCAGGCTTCCAGGTCGATCACTGCCTCCGGCGTGCCGACATTGCCGGCGATCACGAAGGTGTGCGGCAGCTTCGTCTTGATGTGCTCGATCATGCGGCGCACGCTGTCGGCATGGCCGTGGGCGATGTCGATGGTGATGTAGTCGGCGCCCACGCCCTCGGCGGCGAGCTGGTCCACCACCGCCATGTCGGCCGGATTCACACCGGAACTCAGCGAGACGAACAACCCCTGCGCGCGCATCGAACGCGCGAAGGCCACGTTGTCCAGATCGAAGCGGTGCATCACGTAGAAGTAGCC
>JBEANV010000647.1:0-2532 GCA_041165285.1 Pseudomonadota bacterium
GACAGGCCGCGGGTGAAGGCCTGCAGCATGTCGGCGTCGTCCGGACGGATCGGGCGGATGGTGTAGAGGTCGCCGCCCTTCATCGGCCACTCGCGCTCGTAGCGGCTCGGGTAGGGGAGGATGGCCAGGTGGTTGTAGTCGCGCGCGGTCGGGCCGGCATGGTCGATGACGATGCGGGCATCCACCGCTACCGCGCCGTCGTGGTCCACGATGATCGGGTTGATGTCCATCTCGCGCAGCTGCGGCAGCTCGCAGACCATCTCCGACACCCGCAGCAGGATCTGCTCGACCGCCTCGACATCGGCCGGCGGCGCGCCGCGCCACTCGCCCAGCAGCTTCGCTACCCGCGCCCGCTCGATCAGCCGGCGCGCCAGGAACTGGTTCAGCGGTGGAAGTTCCATCGCCCGGTCGGCGATCAGCTCGATCATCGTGCCGCCCGAGCCGAAGGTGATCACCGGGCCGAAGGGCACGTCCGTGGTCATGCCGATGTAGATCTCGCGGCCACGCTTCTTGCCGCTCATGGGCTGGATGGTCACGCCGTTGATGCGCGCCTGCGGCTGCACGCGGCGCACGGCGGCCAGCATGTCGTTGAAGCCATCGCGCACCTGGGTGGCGGTCAGCACGTTGAGCACCACGCCCTCGACATCGGACTTGTGGCTGATGTCGGGCGAGTCGATCTTCAGCGCCACCGGGTAGCCGAGCTGGCTGGCGATCAGCATCGCCTCGGTGGCGGTGCGGGCCAGCATGGTGCGGGTGACGGGGATGTGGAAGGCGGCCAGCAGCGCCTTGGACTCCATCTCGGTCAGCACGCGCCGGCGCTCGGCCAGCACGCCCTCGATCAGCAGCCGGGCGCCCTCGACATCCGGCCGCGCCAGCGTGGACTGCGGCGGCGGCGTCTGCTGCAGCAACTGCTGGTTCTGGTAGAAATTCGCCACGTTGGCGAAGGCATCGACGGCCGCTTCCGGCGTGCGAAAGGTGGGAATGGCGATCGCGTTGAGCATGACCCGGGCGTCGCGCACCCGCTCGTCACCCATCCAGCAGGTCAGCACCGGCTTGCCCATGCTGTGCAGCGTGTCGCAGACGACCTGCGCGATGGCGTCGGGTTCGCTGTCGAGCTTGGGCGAGAAGATGACCAGCACGCCGTGGACCGAGCGGTCCTTGGCGCAGGCCAGCAGCGCGGCACGGAACTGCGCCGGCGTGGCCTCCTCGCCCAGGTCGATGACGGACTCCAGCGTGGCGTGCGGCGCCAGCTGCGGCGCCAGTTCGGTGCAGCTCGTGTCGACCAGCCGAGCCACTTCCAGGCCGATCTCGTTGGCGCGATCGGCTGCGAGCACGGCTGGCCCACCGCCGTTGGTGACGATGGCCAGTCCCCGGCCCACGGGCTTGTAGCGCGAGGCCAGGCACTTGGCGGCCGAGAACAGTTGCGTGAAGGCCCGTACCCGCACCACGCCGGCGCGGCGCAGCGCGGCCTCGAACACGTCGTCCGAGCCGACGATGCTGGCCGAGTGGGTCAGCGCCGCCTTCGATCCCGCGGGCTGGCGGCCGGCCTTCATCACCACCACCGGCTTGGCAAACGCCGCCGCCCGCAGCGCGCTCATGAAGCGGCGGGCGTCGTGGATGCCCTCCATGTAGACGAGGATGCTCTGGGTGGAGGCATCGTTGGCCAGGAAGTCCAGCACCTGCGTCAGGTCAACGGCGGTATTGGCCCCAAGCGAGACCACGGTGGAGAACCCCACCGCATTGCGCGCCGCCCAGTCGAGGATGGACGCTGTCAGCGCGCCCGACTGGCAGACCAGCGCCAGCGGGCCGGTGGCGGCGAGGCGGCCGGCCGCGCTGGCGTTGAGCTTGAGCAGCGGGCGCTGCAGGCCGAGGCTGTTCGGCCCGAGCAGATGCATGCCGTGTCGCCGCGCGATCGCGTGCAGGTCGGCGCACTCCACCGCTGGCAGCCCGGTGGACAGCACCAGCGCGGCGCGGCAGCGGATGCGGCCGGCAATCTCCAGCGCCGCGGCAATGCGCGCATGCGGCAACGCGATGATGGCCAGATCGGCCCGCGACTGGGCCAGCTCCGACAGCGTGCCCGTCATGTCGACGTCGAGGAAGCTCAGCGTGCCGTCGAACTTGTGCGCCTGCAGTTCCCGGAGCATGGCGCGCACCAGCGACGGCGCCTGGTCCAGCTGGTCCGGTGGCCCCGCGAACACGACGATCGACTTGGGGGAGAACAGCGGCGTCAGGAAGTGATGGTCCACGTGGGCACACCCGTTGAAAAGGAGACGGTCCAGCATACGACAAGGACCTGTCCGGCTGGTGCAGTGCAGCAGACAACAAAAAACCCGCTTGCTGTTGCGCAAACAGCGAGCGGGTTCTGGGGTGCAAAGCGTCGCGGGGACGCCCTGCCGTGCGTCTCAGGCGTCGATCAGCGCACGACGGCGATCTGCTCGCGGTTGCCAGCCTTGTAGGTGAACATCGTCAGCGCGCCGTTCTTCACGTCGCCCTTCTCGTCGAAGCTGATGTTGCCCGTCACGCCCTTGTAGC
>JBEANV010000648.1:0-2832 GCA_041165285.1 Pseudomonadota bacterium
GCTACAAGGGCGTGACGGGCAACATCAGCTTCGACGAGAAGGGCGACGTGAAGAACGGCGCGCTGACGATGTTCACCTACAAGGCTGGCAACCGCGAGCAGATCGCCGTCGTGCGCTGATCAGTATTCTCTTCCGCCGGGAAAGCTGCTATAGTGGCTGTCTTTCCGGAGAGGTGGATGAGCGGTTTAAGTCGCACGCCTGGAAAGCGTGTGTGGGTTAATCCCCACCGCGGGTTCGAATCCCGCCCTCTCCGCCAGAATAAATAGCCTGATCCATCTGGTCCATGAAAAAGCCTCGCAAGCCTTGCGAGGCTTTTTTATTTGTGCATGCGCTGAGGGCATGAAAAAAGGCGCCGTGCGGGCGCCTTTTTCCGAGAACCAGGGCAGCGATCAATATCAGCGATTGCTTTCCTTGACGATATACCATTCGGCGCCGCGGCGCTTCCAGGTCAGCGTCTTCTGGCTCTTGTCGTTGAAGTCCTTGGACGAATAGTGCTGTTCGAACTTGGTTTCCACGGTGTCAGCCGAGACGGTGCGGCGCTGCACGTTGGCGATCTTCAGTTCGACCGCGCCTTCCTTCTTGAGAAGTTTGGTCCGGTTCGCGAACCACACCGGACGGGCCACACCCGCAGGCTGGAACTTCGGATCGTAGAAGCTCAGGTAGCGTGTCGCGTCCTTGGAAGTCCAGGCGCCGACCCAGTCCAGCAGACGCTGTGACACCGGGGTGGCCATTGACGCTTCTGCGGCGGCGGGCACTGCGGCGGGCATCGGTGCTGCGCGCGAGCCCGGCAATGCGCTCACGGCAGGATTCGCAGCAGCGGCGATCGGTGCCATCGTGGCGGTTTGCTGACGGGCTCGGGCATCCAGGTCCGCTTTGGGTGTCACGGCCAGATCGGTCGCGCTCAGCGGGCAGCGGGTGGCGGCATCGTCGCCAGCTTGCCAGTAACGGCCTTCGGGGATTTCATCGCCTGCCGTGCCCGCGCGCGTCAGGCCAAGTGCTGCCACCAGGCTGCTGGCAGCCGCATGGGTGCGTGCCTTGGCGATGACCAGATCCAGCTCGGCGTTGGTATAAGCGCGGCGTGCGCCATACAGCTCGTTTTCGGAATTCAGCAGGTCCAGCAGGGTGCGCTGGCCGATGTCGAACTGCTGGCGGTACGCATCACGCACCTTTTCGCTCGACAGGACGTGGCGGTCCAGATAGTTGAGCTGCTCATTGAGCTTCTGCACGTCGTGGTAAGCGATGGCTGCGGTCTGGCGGGCGTCGCGGCAGGCCTTGTCACGCGTGTCGGTCGCTTGGTTGAGCAGGTTGGCAGCCTGGCGGACGCGGGCCTTGTCTGAGCCGCCGTTGAACAGGTTCCAGTTCAGGGCCAATCCGGCGGTGGTGTCGCGCTTCTGGTCGGGTACGCCGTCCAGGTTGCTGCCGGCAGCAGCGCGCACGCGTGCCTCCACCCGCGGCTGGTACAGATTGCCTTCGCGTTCACGCGATTGTGCCTGGGCGGCACGCAGGTTCTCGACTGCCGCAGCAATGGACGCGCTGCGCTTGGCAGTCTGCTCCAGCAGGGCCGTCGAGGTGGCCGGCATGCCCTTCTCCAGACCACTTGCGGCGGGCATGTCCACCGGTGGCAGCGCCCCGACGACACGCCGATAGCGTTCGGTGACGTCGTGCAGGTTGGAGGTTTCGGTCGAGAGATTCGATTCGGCCAGTGCAAGGCGCGCAGCCGCTTGCTCCAGATCCACGCCACGGCCAACCCCGGCGCGAACGCGGGACTGGCTCTGCTCTGTCACATGGCGATGCTGGACATAGTTGTCTTCGGCCAGTTTCACCAGCCGGCGGGCGCGCTGCACGTCGGCATAGGCGCGAACGCTTTCCTGTGCTACTTGCTCGCTGGCGTCGATGAACTCGAAGTAGCGCACCAGTCGGGCATGGCCCAGGCGGTCCACCTGGTTCATCGTCACGAAACCGTCCCAGAGTAGCTGCGTGGCCGACAGGGCCACACCGGTGCTGGTCATGCTCTGGTTGGTCGATCCGATGCGCTCGCGGGTGCGGTTGGCTTCCGCGCTCAGATCGACCCGCGGGTAATAGGCGCCGCGCGCCACATCGATCTCATCCACCGCGGCCCGGAAGGCGTTGAGTTTCGCCGTGACCTCAGGGTTGGTGGAAATCGCGCGTTGCACCGTGTCCTTGAGCGGGTCGGTCGATTGCGCAAACGCAACCTGACATGCCAAGGCGATCAGGCCGACGACGAGAGGAGAGGCTGCCTTATTCATTGTTTCATTGATCCTTGCGCTGGCCTTCGGAATAGACACATCCACCGACACAACGATTGTGGTCACGTCCGATTGTCACTCCCGAGAGGCCCATGGATGAAGGGTGTACTTCCGACGGCTATTTTGCTGTCTCGCCCGCGGATACCTTCATCTGAGTATTCCACACCGCGGATGGCGCGTCCAAGTCATCTGCGTACTAAATCGCGCCCAGATGTGCCTACCGTCGCGATTCTTGAAGGAAGGCTACGGTTTTGCCCACATCGTGCCGACAACGTCACCATGCGTGCTGTTGTGCCTGTGTCACGGTCTGTAACGACCCCCCCTAGCAAGGTGGGGGTCTGGTCACGCGTCTGGCGACT
The DNA here is from genome assembly GCA_041165285.1 of Pseudomonadota bacterium. Classification (GTDB taxonomy): domain Bacteria; phylum Pseudomonadota; class Gammaproteobacteria; order Burkholderiales; family Burkholderiaceae_C; genus Sphaerotilus. The sequence goes on from JBEANV010000648.1 coordinate 2,627, forward strand.
GGTCTTCGTGCGAAGTTGGCTTTCAGCAGGCCCGGGACGCGCCTGGGTGCTGGCGCTGTCCGGGTTGTGCTTCGCGCCCGAGGTGCTGGCATGGGAGGCCGATCGTCTGTTGCAACTGGCCACGCGACACGGTGGCCAGACCCTCCAGTTGACGCAGTCCCTGGTCGAGATGATCCACCAGGTCTCGCGTCAGGACGACGACACCC
>JBEANV010000649.1:0-2686 GCA_041165285.1 Pseudomonadota bacterium
CCCAGGCCGGAACGTCTCCCGCCGCCCAGAACGCGGTTGGAAGGGATGGCAGTCTTCCGCTGGCGGCGGGTTCGACGGACTGATGTCCAAACAGCCTCTCGCGTCCAGCTGACGGTTAATCGTGCTGGACACGCGAGACTTTTTTCGCTACTCTCGGCCGCATGCATGTGGCGCAGCGCAAGTTCACCGACGAGATTCTGGAGCGCATCGGGCAGACGGTGCGCGACACGGCGGAGCTGACGCGGGGCGGGTTGTCCAGGCTGGTTTGCGGGTGGCTGAATTGGAAGGATGCCGCGGGGCGGGCGAAGGAATCGAGTTGCCGAGCCTTGCTGGTCAAGCTGGAGCGGCGTGGCCTGATTGAATTGCCGCCGGCCAGACCGGTGAGTTTCCAGCCGGGTGAGCAGGCCAGTGCGAGGGCCGAAGAGCAATGGCCTCATCTGAAGACGACGCTGCAACGTCTGGGCGATGTCGAACTGATAGTGGTCAACGGCAACCGCGCACACTCGCGTGTATGGCGAGCGATGATGAAGGCTCACCACCCACTGGGAGACGGGCCGCTGTGTGGGGCGCAGCTGCGGTATTTGATCCGCAGCGAGCAGGGCTGGCTCGGTGGCTTGAGCTTCAGCTCGGCGGCCTGGCGACTGGGCGTGCGTGACGAGTGGATCGGCTGGAGCGAAGCGACGCGCGCGGCGCGCTTGCCCCGTATCGCCTTGAACAGCAGGTTCTTGATTTTGCCCTCGGTGCAGGTGCCGCACCTGGCCTCCCATGTGCTGGGTTTGGCGACGCGCCAACTGGCCGGCGATTGGCAACAGCGCTATGGCTGCAAGCCCGTCTTGGTGGAGACCTTTGTCGACAGCAGCCGCTACCGGGGAACATGCTACCGCGCGGCCAACTGGATCGAGCTCGGGATGACCGAAGGACGAGGCCGGCAGGATTGCGCACGCCAGGAGCAGGTCGCGCGCAAGCACGTATTCGTGTATCCGCTGCAGCGCAATTGGCGCAAGCTCCTGACCGCCCCGCTGGAGCTGCCGCGCCTGCTGCCCACGACTCCCACGCGAGCCCCTATAGACTGGGCGCAAGAAGAATTCGGGCGCTGCCGCCTGAGTGCACCGCTGACCGAGCGGCTGATGACGATGGCGCGTGATTTCTGGTCCCGTCCCATGGCCGATATTCCCGAAGCCTGCCAGAGCGTGAGCAAGATGCAAGCAGCCTACCGTTTCCTGTCCAACGACGACGTCGAGTTCGAGACCCTGCTGCAGCCGCACTATGCTGCCACCGAGCAGCGCATCAGCGATCTGGACAAGGGCTCGGTCGTGCTGGTGGCGCAAGACACCACGAGTGTGAATTACAGCGCACTCAAGGACATCGACGGGCTGGGTCCGATCGGCACCACGGTGGACGGGGCGCAGGGCCTGCATCTGCACAGCAGCTTGGGCCTGACGGTGCAAGGCGTGCCACTGGGATTTGTCGACGCGCAGTGCTGGGCGCGCGATCCACAGGAGTTCGGCAAGAAGGCCAACCGCGCGGCCTTGCCCATCGAAGACAAGGAGAGTTGGCGCTGGATCAGTGCCTATCAGGCACTGGCGGCGGTGCAAAAGCGCAACCCGCAAGTCCAGTTGGTCAGCGTTGGGGACCGGGAAGCCGACATCTACGAGCTCTTCGAAGAGGCGTTGCGCGAACCGGGCGGCCCCAAGCTGCTCGTGCGTGCCAAGCACGACCGCAAAGTACAGGACGAACAAGAGCGGCTGTTCGAGACGATCCGGGCCAAGCCGATCGCTGGCTACCAGCCGATCCAACTGCCGCGCCAGAAGAATCGTCCGGCGCGCGTGGCCAAACTCGCGATCCGCTTTGCCACGGTGACCTTGTGCCCGCCGAAGTCCAAGCCGCAACTCGGCCCTCTCGAAGTGCAGATGGTGCTGGCGCAGGAGGAGGACGTGCCGGCCGGGGCCGAGCCCATCGAATGGGCGCTGCTGACGAGCGTGACGGTGGACGGCTTCGAGCAGGCCTGCGAGAAGGTGGCCTGGTACACCCAGCGCTGGGGGATCGAGGTGTTTCATCGCACCTTGAAGAGCGGCTGTCGAGTCGAAGACCGACAACTGGGTCACGGTGACCGTCTCCAAGCGTGTCTGGCCATCGATATGGTCATTGCGTGGCGCATCCACCATATGACCAAGCTCGGGCGAGAGGTTCCGGATCTGCCCGCTGAGGCCTACTTCGACAGCGACCAGTGTCAGGTACTGATCGCCTACGAGAGGAAGAACGGGAATCGACCCAAGGACGCCCCGACCCCCAGCTTGCGTGAGGCCATACGCATGATCGCCAAGCTGGGCGGATTCATCGGGCGCAAGTCCGATGGCGAGCCTGGCACCGAAACCTTGTGGCGAGGTCTGCTGAGATTGGACGGCATGACCGAGGGCTGGCGCTTGGCCAGCGGCCCTTGAACGGCGGCCAATAGCCAAGCAGCACCGAGTGGCAGACCGGCCGCTCCAATGCCTGGCAATGTTCACCAGGTCCGCAGTCACACTATGCTCCAGGCTTGGCGAGCGGCCCAACGCACACGCTCTGCCGAGCGAACTGTCGCCGTGCTCACCCACGCCGAGGCAACAGCAGGATTGCACGCGTCAACAAGAACGCCACTGCAAGAATTACGTCGTGCCAATCGGGCACCATTGGGGTAAGTGAATCG
>JBEANV010000650.1:0-3203 GCA_041165285.1 Pseudomonadota bacterium
ATAGAGCGCCATGTCGGCGGCGCGCAGCAACGCGACATCATCGCGTCCGTGCTCCGGCGCCCACGCCAGCCCGAGACTCGCCCGCGCTTCCACCCGCAGCATGCCGATCTGGAACGGCTGCCGCAGCGCTGCCAACATCCCCTGGCCGGTGGCTGTCGCCGCTGCCACTGCACGGGCGGGATCGTTGTCGCTCGGGAGGATCAACGCAAACTCGTCGCCGCCGAGCCGCGCGAGCAGGGTATTGGGCGCACGCATGGCCGTCAGCCGCCGGGCGACGGCCTGCAGCAATGCATCACCGACGGCGTGGCCATGCGCGTCATTGATGCCCTTGAAGCCATCCAGGTCGATCATCAGCAGCGCGAACGGATGTTTCTCGGGATCTGCCGCCAGGCAAGCCTGCAGGTGCTGCTGGAAACCATGGCGGCTGGTCTGCCCAGTCAGGCTGTCGGTGTGGACCAGCCGCTGCAGCTCCTGCTCATGGCGTCGCAGGGCCGAGACGTCTGTGCCGATGCCCCGCCAGCCTTGCACGGCGCCGGTGGCGTCCGCCAGCGGCCGGGCGCTCAAGCTCCACCAGACGCGGTCGGCACCCGCCCGCAGCGGCACGACGAGATCGCGGAAGGGGGTGTGCCCGGCCAGCCGATCGGCCAGCGCCTGAAGCGCTTCCCGCTGTTCGCTGTCCAGCACCGCGTCGGCCGCCAGCACGCTGACAAACCCCCGACCCATCAATTCGCCGGCATCGGTGCCCAGCGCGTCGGACAGGCGCAGCGAGGCATGGGTGAGCTGGCCGCTGGTGTCGGTTTCCCAGAACCAGTCGTGGGACGAGCCTTCGAATTCGCGCAACACGAGGCTGACCATGTGCGACTGCCGTTCGGCCTCGAACTCGGCCTCGCATCGGCGCACGAATCCTCGGGAAGACACCAGCATGTCCTTGGACAGGACGATCAGATAGCCGAGCAAGGCCAGCGCCACGATGGCGTCGTGTTCGCGCCGACTGAACAGCAAGGTGGCGATGTTGGCTGCACCGAGCGCTCCCAGCCAGACCAGTCCGACCTGGGGCATCCGCGAAAACCCCAGCGCGCCCGAGCACAGCACGCCGCAGGTGACGAGACCGATTAGCAGGCTGAGCGAATCGCTGCCAGCGAGGTACAGCCAGGACGCGACCGATTGGTAAAGCACGCCCGTCGTCAAGGCCTGCAACAGCAGGCGTTGCTGGATGCTCAGACGTATCCGCAGCGCAACGAGATTGCTCCAGCGGTGCCCGCCTATGGTCGGCAGCGGATTGAGCAGCAAGGCGCCGATCCAGAGCGCCGCGACCATGGGGCTCAGCTGGGAGCTTGCCAGCACGGCGATCAGCATGGCCGCCGAAAACATGAACAGGTGATTGATCCAGTGGCCGTCTTTCCAGGTTTCGATCTGGCGTGCGACCAGCTGTCGACGAAAGGCCGGGTCAGGATTGGTCGTCTGCCAGCAACTTTTCAATGCGCGCGTCCATGCACGCCATTGCAGTCGGATGAAATTCGGACGGGACAATCGACGATTCCGGTGGGCCGCGGGGCATCGATTATCAGGGTGTCCGAATTGAACGATCAGAACAGTTCGCCCTGATTCGGCGGTATTGCCGGCTCCGGCGCCCGCGGCGGCCGGAAACGGCTGAAATCCAGCGTCGGCACTTCGCGGACCAGGCCGCACCGGTGTGCGGCGCCGAGCATGCGCTGGCGGATCAGGTCGGCCCAGATGCCTTCGCCCTTCATGCGGGTGCTGAAGTCGGCGTCATAGTCCTTGCCGCCACGCAGGTCGCGGATGCGCTCCATCACGCGGTGGGCGCGGTCGGGGAAGTGCTGGTCGAGCCACTGCTGGAACAGCGGATTGACCTCCCACGGCAGCCGCACCACGGTCCAGTGCAGGGACTTCGCGCCGGCACCCGCCGCCGCTTCGATGATCTGCTCGATCTCCGGCTCGTTGATGAACGGAATGACCGGTGCCACGTTCACGCCCACCCACACCCCCGCGTCCGACAACGCCCGGATGGCCGCCAGGCGCCGGGCCGGGGCGCTGGCCCGTGGCTCCAGAATGCGCGCCAGGTCGTTGTCCAGCGTGGTGATGCTGATGAAGACCAGCACCTGCTGGCGCTGCGCCATCTCGGCGAGCAGGTCGAGATCGCGCACGATGCCGCCCGATTTGGTGACCACCGAAAACGGATGCTGCGCTTCGTGCAGCACTTCGATGATCTGGCGCGTGAGCTTCAGGCTGCGCTCGACGGGCTGGTAGGCGTCGGTGGCGGAACCGAGGTTGAGCGGGCGCGGCGTGTAGCGTGGCCGACGCAGTTCTTCGCGCAGGCGGTCTGCCGCATTGGTCTTGGCGAGGATGCGGGTCTCGAAGTCCAGCCCGGGCGACAAGTCCGCGTAGCTGTGGGTCGGGCGGGCGTAGCAGTAGATGCAGCCGTGCTCGCAGCCGCGGTAGGGGTTGATCGACAGCTCGAACGGCACATCCGGCGAGTCGTTGGCGCGCAGCAGGCTGCGGCAGGGCTCGTCGATCACCTCCGTGCGGGTGACGCGGGTACTGTCGTCCTCGGCGATCTGGTCCAGGCTGCCCCAGCCGTCATCGACTGCGTTGCGTGCCCGGCGCTCGTACCGCCCGGCGATGCGCCAGGCGGTGCCGCGGCCCTTGACGCTCCCGGGTCCGGGCAGAACCGCCGCCGGCGCTGGTTCCGGATCGTCCGGGAACAAGGGGGGCAGCGCCGCAGGCAGACGACCACGGCGCACGATCTGGATCGGGGCATCGGTGACGAGGGGTTTCATGTCCGCGAGTCTGCCACAGTCCTGTTTTTACATACAGTGTCAGGCGACGCCAATCGCTTCGATCTGTTCACCCAGTTCGATCCACTGCAACTCCAGTTCGGCGATGCGGTCGCCGAGTTCCTTGAGCTTGCGTCCCTGCTCGGCGCGAGCGGCCGGCGACAGGCCAGTGTCGCCGAGCGTGGCGAGCACGCGGGCGTGGTCCTTCTGTGCCATCTCCAGCGCTTGCTCGGCTTGTTGCTGCGCCTTCTTCAGCGGTTTGGTCTGCTCGGCGAGCTTCAAGCGTGCAGCGGTCTGCGCCTTGCGGTCGTCCCGGCTGGCGGGCGCAGGCGGGGGCACGGCCACTGGCGCAACGACGACGGGCGCCGGTGCGGCGGCAGCGGGTCGGCCCTGCATCGCCCGGTCTTC
>JBEANV010000651.1:0-4960 GCA_041165285.1 Pseudomonadota bacterium
CCGCACAGGCCGAAGGCGAAAAGCTGGCTGGCAAGACCGTCACCATCGCCCAGAAGGCCGGTGTCGATGGTCGTCTGTTCGGCTCGGTGACCAACGCCGACGTCGCCGAGGCCCTCAAGGCCGCCGGCTTCGTTGTCGCCAAGGCCCAGGTCCGCATGCCCAATGGCCCGCTGAAGGTCGTTGGCGCACAGACGGTGGCCGTTGCACTGCACCATGACGTCGTGGTCGATGTGACCGTCGCTGTCGTCGGCGCGACGGACTGATCTCCGTCCCTGTGCCTGCGCCGTGTTTGTCACGGCGCACCTGAAGGCCGGCGCAAGCCGGCCTTTTCATTTGGTCTGTCCGCGGCCCGCCTCCCGACCTATCATCGAACGATGTCTTCCCTGTCATCCGGATCCATGATGCCGTCCTCCCGGGGCGGTGACGACGAGGTGGCGCGCCTGCGCGTGCCTCCCCACTCGGTCGAAGCTGAACAGAGCGTGCTAGGAGGTCTGCTGCTCGACAACAGCGCCTCCGACCGCGCTGGTGATCTGCTCACCGACAACGATTTCTACCGCTACGAACACAAGCTGATCTACGCCGCCATCATGGCGCTCATCAGTGGCAACAAGCCTGCCGACGTGATCACGGTCTTCGAGCACCTGCAGAGCCTCGGCAAGTCCGAGGATGTCGGCGGGCTGGGCTACCTGAACGCGCTGGCCAACAGCGTGCCCGGCGCAGCCAACCTGCGGCGCTACGCTGAAATCGTCCGCGAGCGCGCCATCTTGCGCAAACTGGTGGAGACCAGCGACGAGATCGCCACCAAGGCGCTGAACCCGCAGGGCACGCCGGTGTCGATCATCCTCGACGAAGCCGAGAGCAAGATCTTCAAGATCGGCGAGGAAGGCTCGCGCAACAAGCAGGGCTTCCATTCGCTCGACAACCTGGTCGTCTCGCTGATCGACCGCGTCCAGGAACTCGCCGATAGCGGCGCCGGTGAGGTGACCGGCGTGCCGAGTGGCTTCATCGACCTCGACCGCATGACGGCGGGGTTCCAGGGTGGGGATCTGATCATCCTGGCGGCGCGGCCCTCGATGGGGAAAACTGCCTTTGCGCTCAACATTGCTGAACACGTTGCCGTCAAGGAGCGCAAGCCAGTCGTCGTGTTTTCGATGGAAATGGGTGCGTCGCAACTGGCGCTGCGGATGGTCGGCTCGCTCGGCCGCATCGACCAGCAGCACCTGCGTACCGGCGCGCTGAACGATGACGAATGGGGGCGGCTGTCCGAGGTGCTGGACCTGCTGCATGGCGTTCACCTGTTCATCGACGAAACGCCTGCGCTGACGCCGGGCGAGGTCCGGGCGCGGGCGCGGCGGCAAGCGCGCCAGTTCGGGCAGCTCGGCCTGATCGTGGTGGACTACCTGCAGCTCATGAGCGGCTCCGGCTCCAGCAGCGGCGAGAACCGGGCGACCGAGATCAGCGAAATCTCGCGCGGTCTGAAGGCGCTCGCCAAGGAGTTGCAATGCCCTGTGATTGCGCTGTCGCAGCTCAACCGATCGGTGGAAACACGGACCGACAAGCGGCCGATGATGAGCGATCTTCGCGAATCTGGAGCTATCGAGCAGGATGCAGACGTCATCATGTTCATCTACCGCGACGACTACTACAACAAGGAATCCAAAGAACCGGGCGTCGCCGAGATCGTCATCGGCAAGCAGCGGAACGGCCCGGTAGGCACGGTGAAGCTGGCGTTCATGAAGCCGCTGACCAAGTTCGAGAATCTGGCGCCGGGCAGCTACGGCGGTGAGTACTGAGTCCGCAGGTAAAGTGTGGGGATTCGTTTTTCTCGACAGGACCGATCCCATGAAGACCAAGCCCGTATTGACGCTGGACGATACCCGCCGCATCGCCCATGCCGCTGAAGCCGAAGCTGTCCGCAATCAGTGGGCCGTGACGGTCGCGATCGTGGACGACGGTGGCCATCTGCTGTGGTTGCAGCGCCTCGACGGTGCCGCGCCGCTGTCGGCGCACATCGCGCCGGCCAAGGCCCACACCGCCGCCCTTGGCCAGCGCGAGTCGCGGGTCTATGAGGAAATGATCAACCAGGGCCGCGTCTCGTTCCTCAGTGCGCCGGCGGTGGAGGGCTTGCTGGAAGGCGGTGTGCCGATCCTGGTGCAGGGCGTCTGCGTCGGCGCGGTGGGTGTCAGTGGCGTGAAGTCCAGCGAAGATGCGCAGGTCGCACGCGCGGGCATTGCCGCGCTCGTCGTTGGAGCCTGAGCGGTGTTCGGACCGGATGTTGAAGTCAAGGTGCTGGATGCACGACTGCGCACCTGGGGGTTGCCGCGTTACCAGAGCGAGCAGGCGGCCGGCATCGACCTGATGGCGTGTCTGGACGCACCGCTGGAGATCCATCCGCAGGCGCCCGCCCAGCTCATTCCCACCGGGCTGGCGCTGCACATGAACAGCGCGGGATTCTGCGCCGTGATCGTGCCGCGCTCGGGGTTGGGCCACAAGAAGGGGCTGATCCTGGGCAACAGCATCGGTGTCATCGATGCGGACTACATGGCCCAGTGTTATGTGAGCGTCTGGAACCGCAATCCGGCCGGTGCAGGCAGCGAGCCCATCGTGGTCCAGCCGGGTGACCGGATCGCGCAGATGCTGTTCGTGCCGATTTTGCGACCGCGGCTGCTTGTCGTGGACGAGTTCGCGGCCAGCAGCGCGCGTGGGGTAGGGGGATTCGGATCGACTGGCGTGGCAAACACGCCGATCTGAGTAACTGCAGCGAAGGCGCGGCCGATCAATGCAGCGTGGTGCCGGGGGGCACCACGCTGAACAGGCCACCTTCGCCTTCTCCATCACCGACGCTGCCTTGGGTGATCTCGGTTTCGGTCGCTGCGCGCACGCCGCAAACTTCGAGCTGCAGCACCAGTGCCACACCGGCCAGCGGGTGGTTGCCGTCCAGCACCACATGGGTGTCGTAGACCTCCGTGGCGGTGTAGATGACGTCCGCCGGCATGTCGGGTGTCGTGCTGCCGGGCGGCGGGCCCTCGAACTGCATGCCGGGTGTCACTTCGTCCGGAAAGATGCTGCGCTCTTCGAAGAACACCAGTTCGGCGTGGTATTCACCGAAGGCATGTTCCGGCTCCAGGTGGAGCGTGTTCTGGTAACCGACGCCTTGTCCGGTGAGGACTTCTTCGACCTTGGCGAACAGGTCGTCGCCACCGAAATAGAACTCGACGGGATCGCCAAGATCATCGATCAATTGGCCGTGGGCGTCTTCGAGTCGCCAGGTCAGGCTGACGACACAAGGGGCTGAGATGTGCATGGGCGACATCATCGCATGTCGCGCGCGCCCGCGAGCCGGTGCCAGCGGGCCGGCACAATGTGGGGATGAACCCACTTTCCGGCCTTTCGCTGCGGCAACACCCCGATGTCGCTGTCCCTCCGCTCGACCAACCCGCTGTGCTGCTGGGTGGTTTGAGTCCGTCTGACTTCATGCAGCAACACTGGCAGCGCGCACCGCTGCTGGTGCGCCAGGCCTTGCCGGGTGTGCAGCCACCGCTGACGCGCGCCGAGCTGTTCAAGCTGGCCGAGGGCGAGGAGGTCGAATCCCGGCTCGTGACGCGCCGCGGCCGTGGCGCCGACGAGGTCTGGCAGCTCGAACGCGGCCCGCTTCAGCGGCGTCGCCTGCCGCCGCTGAAGCAGCCGGACTGGACCGTGCTCGTGCAAGGGCTGGATCAGCACCTGCCGAGCGCGCAAGCCATGCTGGCGCAGTTCCGCTTCATTCCGCAGGCCCGGCTGGACGATCTGATGATTTCCTGGGCAGCGGAAGGCGGTGGCGTCGGGCCGCATTTCGATTCCTACGATGTGTTCCTGGTCCAAGTGCAGGGCCAGCGCCGCTGGCGCATCGGGCGCATGGCGGATGCGCGCATTCGCCCGGATCTGCCAGTGAAGATCATCGAGAACTTCCAGCCCGAGCAGGAGTGGGTGCTCTCGCCCGGCGACATGCTCTATCTGCCGCCTGGCTGGGCACATGAAGGTGATGCGGTTGGCGGCGAATGCATGACGTGTTCGGTCGGTTTCCGCTCCCCGCTGCGCTCCGAGCTGGCGCGTGAGACCTTGCTGCGCCTGGCCGACGCCGTGGAGGACGAAGGCGACGAAGGTGTCCGCCCGGTCGTTTACGCGGATCCGGGGCAACCAGCCACGGCTGAACCCGGGCGCATTCCGGCCGACCTCGTGCGCTTCGCTGCGGACGGTCTGCGGCGTGTGATGGAGGAGGCTGGTGCGCTGGAACGGGCGCTGGGTGAGTACCTGAGCGAGCCCAAGCCGACCGTGAGCTTCGATTTTGGCGAGCCGCTGCCTGCAGGCTGCGGGGTGGTGCTCGACCCGCGCAGCTGCATGCTCTACGACGTGCACCACGTCTTCATGAACGGGGATTCATGGCATGCGGCCGGCGAAGATGCGTGCGTGCTGCGGTGCCTGGCCGATGCGCGTCGGCTGGATGCAACAACCCTGCTGGCGGCCAGCGCCGCGGTGCGTGGCTTGCTGGAGCAGTGGTGTGACGACGGCTGGATTCACCCCTTGCCGTCGCATGAATGACACACTTTCCGGCTTTGCACAAGCGAGAAAGTCTGTATGCACAGCCCGGCGCGTTAGCATGATTGCCGCATAGCAGCCCGACCGCGCCGTCCTCGCAAGACGGCCGTGAGCGGTCAGGCGCTTTAGGTCAAGCCGGGGACCGTAAGAAGCCGTGATGGTTTCGTTATGTATAATGGAAGGCTGGGTATGGAAATGCTCGAGCTTTTCATTCCCGTGAAGGCGCTTGATGACTGGATGCTTGCAAAGCAACTTGTCAGAGAGGCCGTCAATTACCGGTAATTGTTAGACTCTTTGACTGAGGAATAAAGCATGAACAAGTCGCTCCTGATGGCCGCCGTGATCGCCGCTGTTGCACTGGCCGCCTGTGGCAAGAAGGAAGAAG
>JBEANV010000652.1:0-3029 GCA_041165285.1 Pseudomonadota bacterium
TGTCGGTGTCCATTGACTGGGCACCTGCCCCCGACAGCCCGGGGCAGGCATAGGCCGATACCGCGAGCTGCGCGAACAGCACGACACCGATCAGCATGCGGCAGATCGTTCGCAGGAACGATCGCGTCATGCTGCGGACCCTATAACCCGCAGGGAACGCGCAGCCAACGGTCCACCGACATGCAAGGCACCGGCGATGGCGTCAACGGGGCAACTCAGCAGTACGGGCATGGGGTTCGGGAAATGATCAGCCACAGGGCATGAAGCCCGCAGTCTCAGTGTAGCTGTTGCGCTTCTAAGGTCGCCGCCATGGCGGCGGCTGGTTACTGGTACTGGTGCTTCATCCCGGGCTGGTGGTGCTGGTGCCCGGCCATCGCGTCGGCACCATGGTCGGAAAGCTGGGCGTCGAACCACTGATGCAGTGCGGCGATGCGCTTGGCATCCGTGGTTCGGTAGACCAGTTCTGCGCCGCCGCTCACGTCCTTGTAGTCCATGGCGATCTGGCCCGGCTGGGCAGTTTTGAGGTCTGCCAGCCCAGGCATCTCGCTGCCGTGAATGTGGGACGGACCCGAAAAATCCCCCTTCAGGAACTGGGTCCGGATGTCGTGCAGGTGCTCGCGAACAAGCCGCACTTGTGTCGTGTCGGCGGCCTGCTTTGCGATCACTCGCTGGGTTCCTCCCTCGGCCGCCTTGGTGAAGACGTGCGTCGTCGCCTTGAGGCTGAAGGGCATCACGTCGGCACCGAGTTGCGCCACCTCGGCCTGGCGTTGAACATCGGCGGCCATTGTGGCGAGCGGAGAGGCGAGCAGCACAACGAGTGCGAGATGGCGAGCCAAGTCTTTCAGCGTACCGTTCACCATGCCGAACCCGAGCTTCCTGTTGGATCGGTTGTTGCAAGAAGGCTCCGACCAGTGCCGCGCCTGCATAGAGCAAGGCCAGCAGACCACCGCACAGGGCGGGACGTGCATCGAATCGGTTCATGCCGACAGTATCGAGGGTCGGGTAGATGCCTATTTCGCCGCCGCCGTGGGGGATGATTTCCAGGCCCCGAAGCCCCCATGCAGGATGCGCACGTTCTCGAACCCTGCCATGCGCAGCGCCATCGCCGACTGGGCCGAGAACGAGCCCGTGTTGCAGTAGACGAGGATCAGCTTGTCCTTGGGCAGCGACGCCCGCTCGGCGAAGACCTTGCGCCATTCGATGTTCACGGCGCCGGGGATGTGCGCCTTGGCAAACTGGCCTGCGTCACGCACGTCGAGGATGTGGAACTTCCTCCAGTCACCAGCCGGAATCTGCTCGGCCATGATGGTGCCGCTGTTGTAGTCGCTGAACTCGAAGTAGGACTCCAGCGCCTCGGTGGTCGCCTTGTCGAGTTGGGCGTGGGCCAGCAGCGGCAGGCCGCCGAGCACGGTGGCGCAGGTGGCCACCAGGGCAAAGGTCTTGGCCCGGTGGGCCACGGTCATCAGGTTCACGGGTTCTCTCCAGCAACGTCATCCAGTGCAACAGGGGTCGAGGCCGGGTTGAGCCGTGGATGGGTTTCTTCCCCCCAGCGCCACAGCACCGCACCCGACAGGAACATCGCCACGGCCACGAACGAGAACGCGGTCTCGATCCGCCCACCCAGCGCCGCCGCCGCCCCCAGGCCGAGCGCGCCCAGCCCATAGCCGAGGTCGCGCCAGAAGCGGTACAGCCCGATGGCCGAGGCCCGCCATGTCGGGTGCGCGATGTCGGCCACGGCGGCGCTCAGGTTCGGGTACAGCATCGCCATGCCCAGCCCGGCCACCGCCGCCGAGGTGCTCCACCAGAGCGATCCGCTGCCCAGCGGCAGCAGCGCCACGCCCGCACCGCACAGCCACATGCCCGCCACGTTGAGCCCGTGCCGCCCGATCCGGTCGGAGAGCCGCCCGGTGAAGAACTGCGCCCCGCCCCAGGTGAAGCCGTAGACCCCCACGATCCAGCCGATGCCCGGCAGGCTGACCCCCTGCTGGTGCAGGTAGACCGGCCAGAAGACCCAGACCAGCGCATCGACGAACTTCTCGACCAGCCCGGCCTGGCACAGCGCCGCCAGCCGGCGGTCCTTCCAGCTCACCAGCGCGAAGAGTTCACCGGTCGTCGGCTGCGCGCTCACCCCGGACGGATAACGCGGGCGCAGTCCTGCCCCTGCGGCCACCGCGGCATGGCCCTTCACCTCGGCCTGCGCCCACGGCAGCGTCTCGACCACGGCCCACCACGCCAGCACGGTCGCCAGCACGGTCACCGCCATGCCGAACCACAGCAGCCCCTGCCGCGGCCCCAGCCACGCCGCGGCGTAGCCCGTGACCACCCCGGCGATGGCAACCCCCACATAGCCCGAGAACTCGTTCAGCCCGATGACCAGCCCGCGCTGATCGGCCCGCGTGAGGTCGAGCGTGGCGGTCTGCGTCATCGACCACGTCAGCCCCTGGTTCACCCCCAGCAGCACGGTCGCCGCGACGACCCAGCCCCATGACGGAGCCCAGGCCACCAGCAGCGGGATCGGCAGCGCCACCGCCCAGCCGATCAGCAGCACCCGGCGGCGCCCGATGCGCTCGGCCAGCCGACCGGCGACGAAGTTCATCGCCCCCTTGACGAAGCCAAACGCGACGACAAACGCCACCAGCAGCAGGAACGAGCCGCGCGGCACGCCGAACTCGGACTCGGCCAGCGCCGGCACGACGGTGCGCATCATCCCGATCGTCATGCCGACCAGCAGCACCTGCAGCAGGTGCTGCAGCACCTGGGCGAGGTTGGCGCGCAGGCCGAAGTGTCTGGCGGGGAGCGTCATTCCACCGTGGCAACAGGGGCCATGCCGCAGAGGTTGGCCGCCACGATCTCGGCCATGCCCGGGGGTGGCGGTGGAATCTCGGCGACCAGTGCTTCGACGAAGGCATCGCGTGACAGCGACAGCATCGGGTTGAAGCGCCGCTCGAACCCGAGCGTCGAGGCGGGCTTGCCGGACAGGCCTGCGCCACAGGCACTGCCGGACTGGTGGCCCGGGTAGATCTCCAGCT
>JBEANV010000653.1:0-5451 GCA_041165285.1 Pseudomonadota bacterium
TGCGCTTTTTGGCCAGACCACTTACGCGGTGTCTCCAGAGTTTCGGGCCACGCTGGGCCTGCGTTCGACGAGTGACCAAAAGTCCCGCGAAGGCCAGACCCGTGTTGGCCCCGCCGACACACCGATTGGTGCCGTGGGCAACAGTGCCGCCGGCAAGTGGAGCAGCTCAACCTACCGCGTAGGGGCTGAGTACGACCTGAGCCCCACTCAAATGGTGTATGCCGGCACCTCCACGGGTTACAAGGCTGGTGGCTTCAATGACGGCAATTCCGTCGTCGGCGACCCCAACTACAACCCCAGTCTCTACTACAAGCCCGAGACCATCACATCGTACGAAGGTGGCATCAAAGGACGCTTCTTCGACAACAAGGTCCAGCTGGGTGCTTCGGCGTTCTTCTATGACTACGCCGACCTTCAAAAGTCGGCCGCAGTCAACAACTCGCTGGTGACGCTCAACGCGGGCAAGGCCAGCGTCAAGGGTCTTGAGGTGGAAGGTCGTGCAGCCGTTGGTGCAGCGGGTCGAGTCAACTTCGCTCTCGGTCTCTTGTCTGCGAAGTACAAGCAATACACCTCTCCGAGCGGCCAAAGCCTGTCGGGACAGGCACTCGATCGTGCGCCCAAAGCAACCCTCACTCTGGGATACACACACGGCTGGGAGCTGTCCAGTGGAGCCAACCTGACCGCCTATGCCGGGGTGCGCTACAGCACGTCGTACCTCCTGAGCGACACCGGCACACCCACGCAAGCCCCACGTTTCTTCACACAGTCCTCGTTCACCAAGAGCGACCTCACACTGACCTACAACTCGTCGGATGACCGTTGGAGCGTGCAGGCCTTTGTCAAGAACATCGAGAACAAGGCGCAACTGGCCGGTCTGTTCACCAATGGTGGATCGAGTTATGCCACGTTGACTGAGCCGCGCACCGCAGGCGTCCGCGGATCATTCAAGTTCTAAGGACGGTTTGGCTGAACTCCGATCCTGCGCCTCCTGATGAGTTGACTTTGGTGGGTACCGTGATCACGCACCGATACGGTTTGAAAGAACCGATCGCTGTCCACGGTTGACACCACCACCTCAGCCGGTGTTGTGCCGACCTTCGCTCAGCGCCCGCCAGACACCACGACTCGGTGGGGATCGGTGGCTGAAGCTGTGGCGCCGCTTACGCACCCTTCCGGGCGCTGTCCTGAACCTGAACCTGAAACCGAGTCCAACATGAGCACCGTCTATAGCATCGTCGAGCCCATCCGCTACGAAGGCCCGCAAAGCCACAACCGCCTGGCCTACCGTTGGTACGACGCGCAGCGGGTGGTACTGGGCAAGCCCTTGGTCGAGTGGCTGCGCCCTGCCGCCTGCTACTGGCACACCTTCTGTTGGGGTGGGCAAGACCCGTTCGCGCTAGGCGGCCACCTCTTTGATCGCCCCTGGTTCAACGGCGAGCCGCTGCCCGCCGCGCAGATGAAGCTGGACGCCGCGTTTGACTTCTTCCAGCGGCTGAACATGCCGTTCTGGTGCTTCCATGACCGCGATGTGGCGCCCGAAGGCGCCACGCTGCGCGAATCCAATGCGCACCTGGATGCGGTGCTGGAACGCGCGGCCCGCAAGATGCAAGACACTGGCGTGCAACTGCTGTGGGGCACGGCCAATCTGTTTTCGCATGGGCGCTACATGGGCGGCGCCGCCACCAACCCCGACCCGGAAGTCTTCGCCTACGCGGCGGCCCAGGTCAAGCACGTGCTGGAGTGGACGCAGCGACTGGACGGTGCGAACTACGTGCTATGGGGCGGCCGCGAAGGCTACGAGACCCTGCTCAACACGCGGCTGGCGACCGAACTCGACCACTACGGCCGATTCCTGGCCGCGGTCGTGGAGCACAAGCACAAGATCGGCTTCAAGGGAGCGCTGCTGATCGAGCCCAAGCCGCAGGAGCCCGCCAAGCACCAGTACGACTACGACAGTGCCACGGTTTATGGGTTCCTGAAGCGCTATGGACTGGAAGGCGAGGTCAAGGTGAACCTGGAAGTGAACCACGCCACGCTGGCCGGCCACAGCTTCGAGCACGAAGTGGCCACCGCTGCAGCCTTGGGCATCCTGGGGTCGATCGATGCCAACCGGGGCGACGAGCAACTGGGTTGGGACACTGACCAGTTCCCCAACAACCACGTCGCCCTGGTGCCCGCGATGCTCGAAATCATCCGCCATGGCGGCCTCGGTACGGGTGGCATGAACTTCGATGCCAAAGTGCGGCGCCAGAGCATCGATCCCATCGACCAACTGGAGGGCCACATCGGTGGCCTGGACACACTGGCCCGTGCCTTCCTTTGCGCGGCGGCCTTGCATGAGTCGGGCGATCTCGATCGTGCAATCGACGAGCGCTACGCCGGCTGGAACAATGAGCTGGGGCGAGAAATCGAGGCAGGTGCAAGCCTCGAAGCTTTGGCCAATCGCGTGCATCAGTCGGACCTGTCGCCGCTACCTCGCTCGGGTCGGCAGGAGCGGCTGGAAAACCTGGTCAATCGATACGTTTGAAGGATCCGAGCGCGTCAGCCGTTGGCTGCGTCTAGATCTGATGGAAGTTATGGTTGGGCGGCAAAAATCGCCCAAAGCCGTGCAAGGTCACTCACGCCATCAGCGCCCCTGACCGCCTTGAACACCTCGATGGACTTGGGCTTCTTGCCACTATCAAGAAGTGCTTCGCCAAGATGCAAGCGAGCTTCCTCGGGGCGCTTGAGCCCGCCCTTGCCGATGCCGTGCTCGATCAACTCGATACCTTTGTCCGTGCGACCCGCGGATACCAGTGCCTGCCCGATATTGACCAAGGCTTCAGCACTTCGGCCGACCACCTCGGCCGTGAGCGTCTTGTCGTCTTCGACAGCCTGCTTGTTGGCCAAATCGCGCAGTCGCTTGTGACGCTCCGCATCGACGCCGGTGCCGAGCTTGCCGGCGGCGTATCCGGCGTCAACGACCCTCTTCGCCTCGAAAGGCAAACCCGCCTGCAGCGCGAGCTGGGCCATCTCCAGGTACTGAGCGGGGTCATCCAGGGTTCCGGTGACCAACTTCAAGCGATATACGTCCAGGGCGAGCCGCTCGGAGAAGCCAGGCTTGCTCGGAAGACGCGACAACATGTCGGCCCAGTATTCCTTCTTGGGGTGGTAGACCAGCAGTTTCTCGAGCGTGCTCATGTAGCCTGCGTCGTCTCCCAACTTGGCATGGCTGGCAGCGAGCATTCGCAGCGTGGTCTCGTCTACCACGGGTACGGAGCGCTCGACGGACTGCACTTTCTGCTGCATGTCGCGGACCACGCCAGCATAGTCTCCGCTCAAATAGTGGGCGCTGGTCTGCAGATGGCTCATCTGCGCGCTTGATCCGCCATCCTTGAAGTAGCGCTGGGCCCACTCGATTGCCTTGGGGAAATCCTTGGCCCGGTAGGCCGCCCCGGCCAGTGCTTCGAGCACAGCCATGCGCTCGGCTCCTTGCAGCCGTCCACTGGCCAGAGCCGCCTCAAACGACTTGATCGCCGTTGCCTCATCGCCAGCGCCAACCGCTGCGCTGCCGCGCATGCGGTCAACAATGAAGTTCTCGTGCGGCGTGCGATTCCCGACGGCATCGGCCTCGCGCACTTTGGCCAGCGCCTCCTTGTACTTGCCCGACCTCAAGAGATCCTGCGCAGCCTGCAGCGGTTTTCCGACCTCAGGACGAATGGTCTCCTGCGCCAGTGCCAGGGCAGATGAAAGCATCAGCGCGGCCGCGAAGCGTCGTTTGATGTTGGTCATGTCATTTACTTGATGAACTGCTCGTTGCCCACCATGCCCAGTTTCTTCAGGCCCAGGCGCTGGGCCGAGGCCATGACGGCCGCAACGTGCTCGTACTTGACCAGCTTGTTGGGGCGCAGATGCACCTCCGGCTGTACGGCCTGCGCAGCCTTTTCCTTCATGCGCGCTTCCAGCGTTGCGCGGTCGGGCACCACTTCGCCGTTCCACAGCACGGTGCCGTCGAAATCGATGTCGAGCCGCACGATCTCGGGCTCACTCGTTGCCGGAGGTGCCTTGCCCGAGGGCAGATTCAGATCCACCGAATGGAGCTGGATCGGAATCGTGATGATCAGCATGACCAGCAGCACCAGCATCACATCGATCAGCGGTGTGGTGTTCATCTCGCCCATCACCTGGGGGCGAACCTTCTTCTTGCCGGCCTTGGATCCTGCGCTCATACCCATTTCTGTCTCCTCAACTGCGGGGCGGCGGCTCAGTCACGAACGCGACCTTGCTGATCCCCGCCTGCTGGCACGCGAAGATGATTCGACCCACGGATTCGTATCGAGCTGCACCGTCGCCGCGGATGTGAACCTCGGGCTGCGGCAGCTTGACGGACTCTTTCTTCAATCGGTCCAGCAGTGCAGCAGAACTTGCCACGCGGAGATCGTTCCAGTAGATGTCGCCTTCTCGATCGACCGACACCACGATGTTCTCGGGCTTGCTGATGCGCGGTTGGTTCGACTCCTTGGGCAACGTCACCTTGATGGAGGTCACCACCACCGGAATGGTGATGAGGAAGATGATCAGGAGCACCAGCATCACATCCACCAGTGGCGTGGTGTTGATTTCGGAGTTGATCTTGCCGCGCCCGCCAGCGCCGCCCACGCTCATGCTCATCGCAGACTCCTCACGCGCGCGTCGGGGCGGCCACGAGCAGCGTCGCGCGCAGCTTGTTGCCGAATGTCGACACGCAGTGCAACGCGGTGGTGTTGCGGCCAACGAGCCAGTTGTAGCCCAGCACCGCCGGAACGGCGACTGCCAGGCCGATGGCCGTCATGATCAGAGATTCGCCGACGGGTCCAGCGACCTTGTCGATGCTCGCCTGGCCCGCGATGCCAATGGCGGTGAGCGCGTTGAGAATGCCCCACACGGTGCCGAACAGCCCGATGAACGGACTGGTGGACCCCACCGTTGCCAGGAAGCCGAGTCCCTTTTGCATGCGGTGTTCGACCTCTTCACTGGCCTCTTCGAGCGAAGTCGAGATCCACGAACCGAGGTCCACCCCGGCGAGCACGCCGTCGTGCTGCTTGCTGGCCTCGAGCGCCGTATCCGCGATGTACCGGAACGCGCCCTCCTTGTCGAGCGCCTCTGCACCCTTCTGCAGCGACCCCGCGGTCCAGAACGCCGAGCCGGCACCGACGCTCTTCGCTTCGCTGAGCAGCTTGCGCTGCTCCAGGACTTTCATGACCAGGACGATCCAGGTACCCATCGACATGATCATCAGCAGGCCCAGTACGCCCTTGGAAACCAGATCACCGTGCTCGATCATGGCTTTGAGCCCGTAGGGATTTTCAGCCGATTCGGGCGCCGGCGCGGGGACTTCGGTCGTGGCCGCAGCCGGCGTAACGGGCTTTGCAGTTTCGCCCTGGGCGTAGGCCACGCTGCTGGCGCCAATGCACAGACCGGCAACCAGCAAGA
>JBEANV010000654.1:0-15949 GCA_041165285.1 Pseudomonadota bacterium
AGCAGCAGGACCAGCGCCGCGCCGGCCAGATTGGCCAGCAGGTGCTGCACGCTCAAGTGAACCCAGGCCGCGCTCCAGCCACGCCAGGGTTCGCTCCAGACCAGGGACGGCACCCAGCCCAGTGCCAGGCGGGCCAAGCCGGACCCCGGTGCGGTCAGCACACTCGGCACCACCAGCAGCAGACCCACGCCCAGCCAGGCGTGGCGCCCCTGCATCAGCCGAAGACCGCGCGCCACAGCGCCAGCACCGCCTCGCGGTGCGCTTGCATGGCACCAAGTTGGGCCATGTCCACCTGGGTGGGTGCTTCGTCGAGCCGCGCCCGGTGCTGCACGCGGCGCTGCTCGCGGTAGGCATCGGCGGCCGCCATGCCGACCCCAGCCGGCAGCAGGCCCGCCAGCTCGGCACGCTGCAGCAGCGCGATGTTGCCAGCGTTGTCCTGCAACGCCGGGTGTGCAGCGCTGTGGGCCAGCACCAGCCACTGCACGGCGAACTCCGTGTCCATCATCCCGCCTCGGCTGTGCTTGACGTCGAAGCGCGTCGGCCGCACGGCATGGGCGTCGCGCACCCGCTCCCGCATGGTGGCAACCTCCCGTTTCAATGCCTCCAGATCGCGTGGTGCGGTCAGCACGGCGCGCCGCGTGGCCTCGAAACGCTCGGCCAGAGCGGGGGAGCCAGTGCACCAGCGTGCCCGGGTGATCGCCTGGTGCTCCCAGGTCCATGCCGTGTTGCTGCCACGGCCCTGCTGGTAGCGCTCGAAGGCGGTGATGGACGTCACCAGCAGCCCGGAATTGCCGTTCGGACGCAGCGCGGTGTCGATCTCGTAGAGCGCGCCCGCCGCCGTGCGCAGCGACAGCCAGGTGATGAGCTTGCGGGCGAAGGCGGCGTAGACCTCGCCCGCACGCTCGTCCTCGTCGTCATAGAGAAAAACGATGTCGAGGTCGCTGCCGTAGCCCAGCTCCTTGCCGCCGAGCTTGCCGTAGGCGATGACCGCAAAACGCGGCTCGTCGCGGTGGCGCGTGCGCAGGTGGCGCCAGGCCCAATGCAGCGTGCGCTCCAGCGTGGCGTCGGCCAGCGCGGACAGGTCATCGGCGACCTGCTCGACGGTGATCTCGGTCTCGACGTCGCGCACCAGGGTGCGGAAGGTCTCGGACTGGTGGGCGCGGCGCAGCGTGTCGAGCAGTTCACCCTCGTCGGCCTCGCCGGATCGGATCCAGGCCTGGTGGCGGTCCTCCAGGTCGCGGGCGTAGGCGCGGGCGTCAAAGCGTTCATGCACCAGGCGGGCGTCGGCCAGTTCGTCGATCACGCCCGGGTGCTGCATCAGGTAGCGCATCGGCCAGCGCGCCAGCGCCAGCAGGTGCAACAGCCGCCCCAGCACCTCGCCACGCTCCGCGAGCAACGCCAGGTAGCTGTCACGGCGCAAGAGCGGCTCCAGCCAATCCACGAAACGCAGCAATGCCGTCTCGCCGATCTCCGGCTCGTCCTGCACCAGGCGCCGCGCGCGCACCAGCAGCCGCGCCAGCCGCGCCCGCCCCTCGTCGCGCAGCAGTGCCACCCGCGGCGAGGCCACCAGCAGCCGCAGCCGTTCGGCCAGCGGCGCGGACAGCCCCTCCGCCTGGGGCAATTGCTCCAGCGTCGGCGGCACGCCAGTGCAGCGGCTGCAGCTGCCCGCCCCGGAGCGCGCCGGGGCGCTGCGGCCCTCGTGCAACAGCGCGTCGAACTCGGTGGCGACCAGCTCACGGTGGGTACACAGCGCATCCAGCAACTCGCAGGCATCGACCGTGCAGGACAGACGCATCGAACCAGCGATCCAGCGCAGGTCGGTGTCCACGGTGGGCAGCAGGTGGGTCTGCTGGTCATCGAGGTACTGGATGCGGTGTTCGACCCGGCGCAGGAAGGTGTACGCCTCGGCCAGCTTCGCCGCCGTGTCAGACGCGATCAGGCCGACCGCGGCCAGCCGCTGCAGCGCCTTGAGCGTCGGGCGGGTGCGGATCTCGGGAAACTGCCCGCCGCGCACCACCTGCAGCAACTGCACGATGAACTCGATCTCGCGGATGCCACCGCGCGAGAGCTTCACGTCGTTGGCACGCTCGGGGCGGCCGGCGGCGCGGCGGTTGGCCTCGTCGCGCACCTTCTGGTGGAGCTGGCGCAGGCCCTCGAACACGCCGTAATCGAGGTAGCGCCGGTACACGAACGGCGTGACCACATCGCGCAGCGCCCGTGCCCGGCCGGAGTCGACCGATGCCCGCGGGGCCACCACCCGACTCTTGAGCCACGCGAAGCGCTCCCACTCGCGGCCCTGCACCAGGAAATACTCTTCCAGCATCGCCAGGCTCACCACGGGCGGCCCGGAGTTGCCATTGGGGCGCAATGCCAGATCGACGCGAAAGACAAAGCCGTCCTCGGTCACATCCCCGATGAGCGCCCGCAGCGAGCGGGCCACGAGCGAAAAGTATTCGTGTGCGGAAAGAACCCCCGCACCACTGGCGTTGCCGGTGGTCTGACCGTCCTCCTCGTAGACGTAGACCAGGTCGATGTCGGAGGACACGTTCAACTCACGCGCGCCGAGCTTGCCCATGCCGATGATCCAGAAGTCGATCGGCGCGCCGTGGGCCGTGTGCGGCGCACCGTGCAGGGCGTCCTGCTCGGCACGGGCAGCGGCCAGCGCCGCTTCGAGCGTCACTTCGGCCAGCTCGGTCATCGCGCGGGTGACCACCTCGACGTCGGCCTGCGCCTCCACGTCCAGCACCACCAGCCGCTCCAGCACCAGCTGCCGCGTCAGGCGCAGCGCCGAGGCGAGGCTGCGGCCGCGGGCCAGCCAGGCGCCGAGCGTCGCCTGCATTGCCTCGCGGGTTGGCACACCTGCCACCAGCAGCGCCAGATCGGCCCCGCGCACCCGGCGCACCCGCTGCACATACCGGCTGTGGTCGGCAGTAACGTGGGTCACTCCCGTCTCGGAGGAGGTCTGCATGGCATTCTTTCGGGTCTGTGCTAGCTTCTCTGTGTTCAATTCGCCGGAGACTGGTTCGGCTGCGTTCATGCCTGTGGTTCCCTGGTCATCCGATCTGCTGCACTGGTGCCGGCTTGCCGGCAAGGTACTGCTGCGCGTCGCATTCTGGAGCATTGCCGCTGTAGCCGCGCTGACGCTGGCAGCGTGGCTGATCCTGCAGTGGGGGATTCTGCCGCGCCTGGAGACCTGGAAACCCGAGCTGGAGGCCTGGGCGAGCCGCTCGCTGGGGCTGGACGTGAAGCTCGGCACGCTGCAGGTCACGGGCGATGCCTGGGCGCCGGTGGTGACGCTGCGGGATCTGCGCATGGTCGATGCGCGCGGGCAGGAGGCGCTGCGCCTGGCCCGTGTCGAAGCCGTGATCACGCCCGGCTCGCTGCTGCCGCGCTCGCCGACGCACTGGCTGCCGCATGTGCAGCGGCTGGAGTTCGATGCCCTGCATCTGGCGCTGCGCCGCGACCAGCGCGGGCAGGTGTTTCTCGCCGGACTGCCACTGGAGCGCACCGACGCTGTCGACGAAGACGGGCGCGTGGCCGACTGGCTGTTCAGCCAGCCCGAGATCCGGCTGCGCGGAGCCAGCCTGTCCTGGCAGGACGAGCAGCGCGGCGCGGCGCCGCTGGTGCTGACCGGCGTCGATCTGGACCTGCGCAACCCGCTGGGCCGGCACATCCTGCGCCTGAGTGCCACGCCGCCCGAAGGCTGGGGCAGCCGCTTCTTCGCCAGTGCCGAAATGGCGCGGCCGCTGCGTGCGTTGCTGTCGATGACCGGGCTGCAGCACCCGGGCGACTGGCGCCAATGGGCCGGCGTCGTGCAAGCGGATTGGCCGCTGGTGGACGTCAGCCAGTTGCGCCGCCATGTCGATCTGCCCTTCGACCTGATGGAAGGCCGCGGCCGGCTCGCCACCCGCATCGACGTGGCGCAGGGTCGCCTGACCGGCGCCACCGCAGATCTGCAGCTGCAGGCGGTCACGCTGCGTGTGGCCAAGGCGCTGCCTCCCGTGGCGCTGCGGCGCATCGCCGGGCGGCTGGAAGTGCGCCACGACGACCAGGGCAGCGTGGTGCGGGCCCGCCAGCTCTCCTTCCAGTCGCAGCCGCCAGCCGATGCCACGGCCACGGCCGCTGCCCCGGACCCGAGCCTCTGGCCCGCCACGGATCTGGAGCTGACGCTGCAAGGTCCGCCCGGTGCGTGGACCGGCGGGACGTTCAAGGCTTCGCTGATCGACCTGGGGCTGCTGGCGCAATCCTCGGCCCACGTGCCGCTGGCTGGGCCGATGCGGCGGCTGCTGGACGCGACCCGCCCGCGTGGTCAGGTGCGCCAGCTCACCTACGCATGGACCGGCGACGTGGAGCGCCCCGACCACTGGCGCGCACGCGGCGAGGCCGACGCACTCAGCCTCGCCGCCGAACCGGTCACCACCGCCCTCACATCGACCGCCACGCCAGGGCGCCCCGGTCTGCGCGGTGGCCGGGTGCGCTTCGACGCCACCGACCTCGGCGGACTGGCCGATCTGCGCATCACGCAGGGGGAACTCGATTTTCCGGGGGTGTTCGAACAGCCCCGTGTCGCGCTCACCCAATTGCAGGCCGACGTGCGCTGGCAACTGCGCCGCGCCAAGACCGCTGCGCCAGACGCACGGCCGGCCATCGAGGTCGAAGTGCGTCGCGCGGTCTTTGCCACGGCCGATGGCGACGGCGAGTTTTCCGGCCACTGGCGCAGCGGCTCGCCGACCGGGCCGACCTTCGGCCGCAACGGCTGGCTGCCAGGCGAGCTGGATCTGGACGCCACCGTCCACCACATCCGTGCCGACCGTGTCCACCGCTACCTGCCGCTGGGCATCGCCGCCTCGGTACGCGGCTATGTGCGGGAGGCCGTGCTGGCCGGCTCGGCGCACGACGTGCGTGCCCGGGTGCGCGGGCCGGTGCTGGACTTTCCGTATACCGCGCCGGGACAGGGCGAGTTCGCCATCGGCGGCCGCTTCGCGCAGGTCACGCTTGACGCGGTGCCCGGCAGCACCTGGCCGCGTTACACCGACGGCGAAGGCCAGCTGGTGATCGACGGCCAGCGCCTGCGGCTGATGCAGACCCGCGCCCAGCTGGGCCAGACCGGCAGCGGCCGCTTCGCGCTGGAGGACATCGAGGCCGGCATCGACGACCTCGCCCGCGACCCCGTGTTGCGCCTGCGCGGCCGTGGCCATGGCTCGGCCGCCGACGCGCTGCAATTCCTGCGCACCAGCCCGATCGACGGCTGGCTCGGCGAACCCTTCGCGCCGGCCCAGGGCGACGGGCAGGCCCGACTGGCATTGCAGCTCGCCGTGCCACTGCAACACGCCCGGGACACCACTGTGCAGGGCCGTGTCGATCTGACCGAGACGCGGCTGCAGATGCGCCCGGACACCCCTGCGCTGGACGGCGTGCAGGCCACGCTCGACTTCACCGAGCGCAGCTTCCGGCTTCCGCAAGGCACGGCGCAGGTGGCCGGCGGCCCGCTCGCCTTCGAAGGGCATCTGGACGACACGGGCGTGCTGCGCTTCGCCGGCCAGGGCCGCGCGACGGCGCAGGGCCTGCGCGCACTCGACACGGTCGAGCCGCTGGCCCGGATCGCCCACCAGTTCGACGGCCAGGCCGACTACCGGATCCAGCTCGACCTGACCCCCGGCGGTCCGACCGTGCAGGTGGACAGCGACCTCGTCGGACTGGCCAGCCGCCTGCCCGCGCCGTTGCGCAAGACCCCCGCGCAAGCCCTGCCGCTGCGCGTGCGTCTCGAACCGCAGCCCGCGGCGTCCGCCGCCGTCCCCACGCTGCTGCAGATCGACGCCGGCACGGCTGCAGCGCCCTTGCTGCACACCCGGCTCCTGTTCGATGGCGAACAGGCCGGGCACCTGCTGGGCGGGCGGGTGCAGGTCGGTGCTGCCGACGGCCAGCCCTGGCCGGACCGGGGGCTGGGTGCCAGCATCGTGTTGCCACGCCTGTCGCTGGACGACTGGCAGGTCTGGCTGCAGCAGGCCACGCAGGCGGGCCACCTGCCGACTTCAGGCCCCGCCACTGCGCGTGACGAGCTAGCGGCCCTGCTGAGCCAGGTGCGCTTGCGGGTGGCAGACCTGACGCTGCACGGCCACCGCCTGACCAGTGTCAATGCCCGGCTCCAGCAGACCGGCACGCCCACGGCCTGGAGCGGGACGGTCGAAGCCGACCAGCTCGCGGGCCGGGTCACGCTGCGGGCAGCGGCGTTGCCGGTGCCCGCCGCCGTGCAGGCACAGCTCAGCCGTCTGGCCTTGCCCTTGCCCGTCGATCCGCTCACCGAGACCAGCACCGACCCGACCGCCAGCGCCACGGCGACAGAGCCCCTGCCCACACTTGACGTGGTGGTCGAGGCCGTCACGTACGCCGGCCGGCAGCTCGGCCGGCTCGAACTGCAGGGCGGACACGGCCCGGCGAGCGGCCTGCCTGCCACCGCCAGGCCCTGGCACCTGCAGCAGTTGTCGCTCACGCGACCCGAGGCCCGGCTCAGTGCAGTGGGGCTGTGGGATCCGGCAGACCGGGATGAGCCCACCGGTGCCGGTGCCGGTGCCGGTGCCAGCCGCCTGACGTTCCGGCTGGACGTG
The DNA here is from genome assembly GCA_041165285.1 of Pseudomonadota bacterium. Lineage (GTDB taxonomy): Bacteria > Pseudomonadota > Gammaproteobacteria > Burkholderiales > Burkholderiaceae_C > Sphaerotilus. The sequence continues at coordinate 6,606 of JBEANV010000654.1, forward strand.
GACGACGGCGGGCGGTGGCTCGATCAACTGGGCTGGGCCGGCACGCTGCGCGGCGGGCGCGGACAGCTCAGCGGGCAACTCCGCTGGCCCGGCCCCCCTGCAGCGCTCGCGCTGGCCCAGCTGGGGGGCGCGGTGCGGCTCGACGTCGACAGCGGCCAGCTGCTGCAGGCCGATCCCGGTGGAGCGGGTCGGCTGCTGGGCGTGCTCAACCTGCAGTCGCTGCCACGCCGCCTGTCGCTCGACTTCCGTGATCTGTACCAGCAGGGATTCAGCTTCGACCACATCGACGGCGACGTGAAGATTCACCGCGGCCACGCCAGCACCCACAACCTGCGCATGCGTGGCGTGCAGGCCATGGTGCTCGCCGAGGGCAGCGCCAGCCTGGGCAGCGCCACGCAGGATCTGCGGGTCTGGATCGTGCCGGACTTCAATGCCGGTGCGGCCTCGCTGGCCTACGCCGTGATCAACCCGGCCGTGGGGCTGGGCACACTGGTGACGCAATGGTTCCTGCAGCGCCCGCTCGCCGAGGCGGCCACGCGCGAATTCCACGTCACCGGCAGCTGGGACACCCCGCTGGTCACGCCAGTCGATCGCACCCGCGACGCCCATCCCCTGCCCCGAAAGGACCAGTCCCCATGAAAGTCGCCGCTGTCCAGATGGTTTCGACACCCCGTGTCGATGACAACCTCGCCCGCGCGGCGGAACTCGTCGCCCGCGCCGCGCAGCAGGGGGCAGAGCTGGTCGTGCTGCCCGAATACTTCTGCCTGATGGGTCTGCAGGACCGGGACAAGCTGGCCGTCGCCGAGCCGCCCGGACTCGGCCCGATCCAGGCGACGCTGTCTGGCCTTGCGCGCACGCACGGTGTGTGGCTGATCGGTGGCACGCTGCCGATGGCACTGGACGGCGACCCCGAGCACGCCGCCAACACCTCGCTGGTCTACGGACCGGACGGCGCGCTCGCGGCCCGCTACGACAAGATCCACCTGTTCCGCTACGACGACGGCGAGCGCTGCTACGACGAAGCCGCCACGCTGCGGCCAGGGGAAACACCGGTCGCGTTCGACGCCTTGGCGCGCGATGGCACCGTCCACCGGGTGGGGCTGTCGGTGTGCTACGACCTGCGCTTCCCGGAGCTGTACCGGCGCCTGATGCGGCCGCCGTGCAGTGTGCTGGTGGTGCCCGCCGCGTTCACCTGGCCGACCGGACAGGCGCACTGGGAGCTGCTGCTGCGCACGCGGGCGGTGGAAAACCAGTGCTACGTGATCGCCAGCGCCCAGGGCGGCAGGCATGAAAACGGCCGACGCACCTGGGGACATTCGATGGTGATCGACCCGTGGGGCACGGTGCTGGCCGTGCAGGACGAAGGCGACGGTGTCGTGCTGGCGGAACTGGATCCGGTGCGGATGGCGAAGGTGCGCCAGCAGCTGCCAGCCCTGCAGCACCGGCGCCTCTGACCCGCTCAGATGGTGTTCAGGCCTAACCGGCTGCGCATCCAGCGCCCGCTGCCTTTGAACTTGAGCGCCAGCCAGTCAGCGGCCATCTGCACCGGCGGGCCCAGGTCGCCCAGATCGAGCGCCCGGTACACCAGGCCCGGACGGAGCACCGAGCGCAGGTACTCGGCCCAGCCCATCCGGCCCTCGCGGGCCAGCGTGCGGAAAGCCAGGAAGTCGGCCTTCGCACTCAGGTAGCGCACGCCGACACGCCAGTCGGCCGACACGGTCACCGGACGGCCACAAACCTCCTGGTAGACCTGCAACGGCAGGTTGAACCCGGCGCGTGTCAGCAGCAGGCTGTTGCAGCTCAGGCGCGGGTTGATCTCCAGCAGCATGAATTGCCCCGTGCGGACATCGCGCTTGAAGTTCATCACCACCATGCCACGCAGCTTCAGCAGCGCGAGGATGTCGGCGGCCTCGGCCTCCAGATCCGGCACCGACACGGTCTCGACGTAGCAGCCCGTGCCGACCTGGACCGGAAAGGTCCGCCACTTGCGCGTCGTCGCCACCCGCTCGACCACGCCGCCGCGGCTGATCCAGGCATGCACGCTGTAGTGCAGGTCGTCGCCGCCGGGCACGTAGTCCTGCAAGACGACCTCCAGCCCGTGTGGAGCGATGCGGCAGCACAGCCGCATCAGCTCGTCCGGTTCGTCGATCACCAGGGCCTTGGCACGGGCGATGGCGGGGTCCAGCCCCGGGCGCTTCCAGGCAGTCGGATGCGCCGGCTTGAGCACGACCGGGTAGTCCACCACGCGGCTGAGCGCCTCGACCTCCTGGAGCGTGCGCGGCGCGTGCGTGGCCGGCACGGGCAGGCGCAGCGCCTGGGCCAAGGCCGCAAACCGGCGCTTGTCCATCATGCGGTTCACGGTATCGGGCGAGGCCGAGACCCATAGCACCGTGCCAACCAGATCGGCGTGCAGCGAGACCAGTGCGCGCAGGTCGGTATCGGCGGTGGGGAATACCGGCAGCGCCTGGCCATGGCGCACACGCAGCTCCCGCAGCACACCCAGCAGCAGCTCGGGGCGGCGCGTGAAGTTGCTGGCGCAGATGTATTCGACGCAATGGCGCGAGTACGAGTTCCCGCCGTCGGGCTACTCGTACTCGCCAATGACGATCACCGGCACACCCTGCTCACCCAGTGAGCGCACGAGGTTCAGATCAGCCCCCTGGGCGCCGAGGCAGGCCAGGACGACCGCAGGGCGTTGCGAGAGAGTGTGGGCAGCAGCGTTCATGGTGGATGTGGGGCCGCTTTGAAAAGCGTCGGCTGAAGATGCAAGAAACTCGGCACCATTTTCTGCCGATCAGCCCCCTGTCAGCGTGCCCCTGCTCCCCACCATCGGGGGGGTGCGACAGCCTCGCGCGCAATCCGCACGGTCATCTTTCGCGGGCCGTTCAGCGCCCGCCAAACATCATCCTGCGCGCCAGCAGCGACTTCAGCGGACCGGCCTGTCCCAGCACGGCCAGCCCGGCCCCGCGCAGCGTGCTCAGACCCGGCAACGGCCAGGTGAAGCTGCGCGCCAGGAAATCGGTGGCGGCGATCATGGCCCACCGGTCGGGTGCGCGCTGCCATTCGACGCGGCGCAGCGCCTGGTCGACATCGCCACTGCGGGCGAGCCGGGCCACCAGTTCGTGGGCATCGCGCAGGCCCAGGTTCAGGCCCTGGCCGGCGACCGGGTGCAGGGTCTGCGCGGCATTGCCGATGCGCACCGTGCGGCCCTGCACCAGCGTGTACTCGGCGTTGAGTCCGAGCGCAAAGCACTTGAGCGGACTGATCGACACCAGGCGCCCCACCCGCGCCGGCAGCAGGTGGGTGAGCACGGCCAACCGCTGCGCCTCGGTCAGCGTGGCCACCGCGTCGTCCTTCTGATCGACACACCACACCAGCGCAGCGCGTCTGCGCACGGTGCGGCCGTCGTCCGCCAAGGTCGTGCCCGGCAGCGGCAGCAGCGCGACCGGCCCATGCGGCGTGAAACGTTCGTGCGCGACCCCAGCCTCGCCACCCTCCAGCCCAACGGTGCCGACCCAGGCATTCTGGCCATAGCCGTGGGCCACAGCCTTGCGGGCCTGCTCGGCGAACACACCGCCCTCGGCGATCACCGCGAGGTGGTGCGACTCGACCAGCGCCCCGCCCGCACCGGAGCCATCGCCGACGTCAATCTCGACCCCACCGGGCACCGTGCGCACCCCGCTCACCGCGCTCCCCCAGCGCGCCGACAGCCGGCCCGGCTCCCGCGCGCAGGCGGCCAGCCACGCCGCGCGCATCGGAGCCGCCAGAGCGCCATAGGGGATCACCGCGCCGAGCTGCGGCACGCCCTCGTCCACCGCCCGGATCAGCAGCTCCGGCGCGGGACCGCGGCCCATCAAATCGAGCAATCCGGGCTGCTGCTGCGAAACATGCACCGCCTGGATCGGCTCGGCGCGCTCGGCCATCGCCGCCCACACGCCGAGCCGTTGCAACTCCAGCACGCTGCCCTGCGACAGCGCCAGCGTGCGCGGATCGCCGCCCACGTCGTGGCCGACGGGCAGGCGGTCATAGACACACACCCGTGCGGCGGGCAGACGGCGCGCAGCAGACAAGGACAGCGCCAGCCCCACCGGGCCGGCCCCGATCACCGCGAGCTGCAATCCCGAGGCAGTGGAAAGGACAGCGGACATCTCGACTCCTGAACAGTCACGACGGCGACCGAAGGCGCATTTTCTCCGCAATCCAGTGGCCGGTGAGCCGCAGCGCCGGGCCGAGGTCGTTCAGGCTCAGCACCTGGTAGACCATCGGCCGCTTCAGGAGCGAGCGCAGATAGCCGCCCCAGGTCCACTCGCCTTCGCGAACGTAGCCGCGAATGGCACGGAAGTCGCTCTTGCCGCTGACGTACCAGAGACCGGAGCGGCGTGGCGGCGGTGTCTCCTGCGCCAGGCCGCAGACATCGCGGTAGGCCATCCACGGCAGATTGACCCCGGCGCGCGTGGTGAGGATCGTCCACTGGCTCACCCGGGCGTTGATCTCCAGCAGCTTGAACTCGCCCGTGACGCTGTGGCGCTTGAAGTTCAGGTTGGCGATGCCGCGGTAGTCGAGGCGCTGCAGGATGTCGAGGACCAGCGCCTCCAGCGCCGGCTCGTGCAGGCTCTCGACGTAGCAGCCACTGCCGACGTGGGGAGGCTGGATGCGCCATTTGCGGCCGCAGAAGGTGGCGCGGGCCACGCCATGCTGGTCGATGAAAGCATGCACGTCGTAGTGGGCCGTGTCATCGCCCGGCACGTATTCCTGCAGGATCAGCGCCAGCCCGAAAGGCTCCACCGTCCGGCAGACCTGCAGCAGTTCCTCGCGCGAATGCAGCACGAGGGCCTTGGCCGTGCGGATCTCGCTCGGCAGACCGGGTTGTTTCCAGGACGCCGGCAAGGACGGCTTGGCAATGGCCGGATACGTCAGCTCGTCGGCGATCCACGCGACCTCGTCCAGGGTGCTTGGCGTGAACGTGCGCGGCACTGGCAGTCCGGCGCGCGTGGCCAGTTCGCTGAACGCGCGCTTGTCCATCAGCGCGGCCACCAGTGACGGCCCCGCCATCGTCCAGCGCGCGTGCGGGCGAGCCGCCTCGTGAATCTGGTTCAGTGCGTCCAGGTCCGGATCGGCCGAGGGAAACACCGGCAGCGGCCCGCCGTGGCGCCGGGCGAGATCGGCCAGCGTGACCAGCAAGGCCTGCGGATGCCTGGAGAACTCCGGGACTTGCACGAACTCGATGCAATGGCGCGAGAAGCGGGAGGGTGGATCAGCGTACTCGCCGACCACGACCACCGGCACGCCCTGCTCGCCCAGCGAACGCACGACATTGAGATCCCCCTCGGGGGCACCGGCGCAGGCCAGGACGACGGCAGGGAGGCGACGTGCCGCCGGAATTTTGTTGTTGTGCATGCAATAGGCAGGGACAGTGGGCCGGTACCACTGCCACCGGATATCGGATTGTCTCTGGCAGAGGAGTCAGGCTTTGACTTCCGTGATTATTGCGTCCATTTTGGGATCAGGCCGCCGCGCCTGCCTGGATTCTCGCAGCCGCTGCGTTGCCACCAGCGCGAGTGACGCGACCCGACTCGACGGCATCAGCAGCAGGCCGAGGGAGCGCCGGTCAGGCCAAAGCCGGTTGATGAACGAGTCGGCCGAAGCGCCACTGTCGAAGGACTGCAGGTCCGGACAACAGGCGCGCACCTGGCGGATGAACGCGACCTCGTTGAGCATGCCTGGGCCGAGCTTGCGCAACTCAGGATCCCAGCCCACCTTGAACGCGAACCCCATGTCACCGGACACAAAATTGCAGGTCGAGGCCACTGCCCGGCCACCGACCCGCAGCTCGGTGAACAGCGCCCGGTGGCCGTCGCCGTCGAAGCGCGCCACCATGTCGCGGAAGAAGGCCTCGCCAGCCCGGGTCGAGCGCATCGACGTGCCGGACTCGCCCTTCCAGCCCAGGTGCTCCAGCCGCAGGAAGTCGTCGATCGACTCGGCGGGAATGCCTTCACGCAGACAGTGCCAGCTGACCGTGCCCTGCTCCTCCAGCCGGCGCATGCAGCGGTTGATCTCGTTGAGCTTCTTGCCGAGCGTGTCACGCAACAAATCCTCGCCGCAGTTGGCCAGCGTCAGCATCGAACGCTCCTGCGGACCGAGCATCTGCGCTGGCTGGCGGCGCTGTGCCGACAAGCTCTGGACGGCCTCGGCAAGCCGGCCAGAGGTGTGTACCTTGGGCAACTCCAGCCCTCGCCAGAAGCCGCCACGCCGCGACAGAAACCCCTGGATCGCCTCCACGACCGGCCGGACCGACTCACGGTCGATCAGCAGCCCGCCCAGATAGCTGTGCTCCGACTGGTACGCCCTCAGGTGTGGCCACGGAAAAGACCGCGTGCCCATGCTGCACTGGAACACCCCCACACCCGCCAGTTCCTTCAACCCGCCCGCAGCCCGCTCGATCCACATCAGCACGGCCGATGTGCCAGCATCCAGATGCACCAGCGCTGGCAGCACAAAGTGCGGGGACATGAAGGCATTCGGCTCTGCGGCCCGGGCTTCGAGTGTGGCCCAGGCCTGTCGGTCCATTTCACTCAGCTCGGCCGGCCGGCGCAATCTGACTTCCCATTGCGGAACTCCCACGTTCAACCCTCCCCATTGCAACGTCGATCCACAACAACTCCTGTATTGACCGCTGTGAAACAGCAGCCCCGAGGTCATTTCGGCAGACACCGGGATTTCCAGCAATCGTGACCAAAAAATTCACCGCTGGAAACCCCGCAGCAACCAAATGTGACAATCAATTCAGGGGGATAGCTATCATTTATTTTAAATTGAGAGCGGATCGACGTCCAATGCCCACCGAAGCACGCGGGTGGCCGATTCGGAGGAAAGGTTTTGCAGTCTCGGCAGCCACTGTGCCAGCAGGCGGTGCAGCGCCACACGCCCGGACGCCTCGATGAGCATCTGTGCCCGCTCGACATCGGCGACGCGGTGGATCGGCGCCGGCACCGGCGGGTAGACGAGCACCTCGTCCGCGCCCGGCAATCCCTGCGCCTGCAGCGCCGCCGCACCGAGAAACGCCAGCGCAGCCTCCGGCGTGCGTGCATCGGCGCGCAGCAGTGCCTGGAATGAAAACGGCGGCATCCCGGCGGATTCACGCTCGGCGAGCTGTGCGGCGGCAAACACCTCGTAATCGTGTCGGCGCAATGCCGCGTAGAGCGCATGCGCGGGGTGCCAGGTCTGGATCCAGACCTCGCTGCGCCCGGCCAGCGCGGCATCCCGCCCCGCACGCCCGCCTGCCTGCATCAGCAGCGAGAACAGCCGCTCCGGCGCCCGGAAATCGCTGGAGAACAGCGCCGCGTCCGCCTGCACCGCCGCCACCAGCGTCATGCGCCGGAAATCGTGGCCCTTGGCGACCATCTGCGTGCCGACCAGCACATCGACCTCGCCCGCGTGGACGCTGGCAAGCTGGCTCTCCAGGCTGCCTTTGGTGCGGGTGCTGTCGGCATCGATGCGGCCGATGCGGGCGCCCGGCAGCAAATCGCCGAGTTGCTCTTCCAGCCGCTCGGTGCCGCGGCCCATGGGCTGGATGTCCGGGTCGCCGCAATCCGGGCAGGCGCGCATGACCCGCTCGGTGATGCCGCAGTGGTGGCAGCGCAGCGTGCGGTCGAGCTTGTGGAAAACCCGCCAGGCGCTGCAATGCGGGCAGGCGCTTTTCCAGCCGCAGTTCGTGCAATGCAAGACCGGCGCATAACCGCGGCGGTTGAGCAGCACCAGACTCTGCTCGCCACGGTCGAGCCGTTCGCGCAGTGCGTCCAGCAGCGGCGGTGCCAGCGGGTGTGCACGCAGTGCCTGCTTGCCAAATTGGGCGGCGATGCGGCTGAGGTCCACCAGGCGCACGGCCGGCAACTGTCCCCCACCGATGCGGCTGGGCATCACCAACCGCTGGTAGCGCCCCCCGCCGGCCTCCGCAGGGCCGGCGTTGTACCAGCTCTCCAGCTACGGCGTGGCCGAGCCGAGCAGCACCGGCACCTGCTCCTGCCGCCCCCGCCACACCGCCAGATCACGGGCCGAATAACGCGCACCTTCCTGCTGCTTGTAGGACGGGTCGTGTTCCTCGTCGACGACGATCAGGCCGAGCCGGGGCAGCGACGCGAACACCGCCATGCGCGTGCCCAGCACCAGATCCGCGTGGCCCAGGTGCGCCGACAGCCAGTGCTGCAGGCGCTGCGCCGGGGTCAGGCCGCTGTGCAGCGAAACCAGGCAGCGGTCGGGGAAACGCTCGGCGAAGCGGGCTTCGAGCTGCGGCGTCAGGTTGATTTCTGGCACCAGCACCAGCGCCTGCCGCCCAGCAGCCAGCACGCGCTCAGCCTCGCGCAGGTAGACCTCGGTCTTGCCGCTGCCGGTAGCGCCGAACAGCAGACTGGGCTGCGGCGGCGCGGCGGCCAGTGTATCGAGGACAGTCTGCTGCTCGGGCGACAGCGCGGGGCGCTCGGGTAGAGTGGTCCGGGCCGGCATCTTTGCTGCGGTGGCCCTGGCCTTGTCCAGGCGCTTGAGCCGGCGGGTGAGTTGCACCGTGTCCAGCTCGCGCAAATCGGGTGGCAAGGCACTCAGACCCACCTCCCCCGGACTGCGCTGGTAGTAGGACGCCGCAAACGCCACCAGGCGCAGCCAGCCGGCGGTGAAGGGTGGCAGATCGGTCAGTGCCTGCGACACGCTGCGCAGGACCGGCATCTCGCCGCCCTCCACGCCGTCCGGCACCTCGGCAGCCCCCCAGACAATGCCGCAGACCTCGCGTTTGCCCAGCGGTACCCGCACCAGCGTGCCCGCCGGCCACGGCTCGGGGGCCAGGTAGTCCAGCACAGCCTCCAGCCGGCTGTGCCGGGGCAGGTCAACCAGCACGCGCAGCCGGTACGCGCCGGCCGGTGGAGGGATGTTCACCGAAGCTGTGGATAACGTTGTGAACAAGCTGGTTAGAGCACGGTCAAGTGCCTGTCACACAAGCTATTTTCCTAGATTGCCTCAAATTAAGGCACCTGCTGCCCGCATGGCCCGCGAGTGGCGATGCACCGCCTCGACCAGCGCCGTCACCGACTCGGGCGGCGTGAACTGGCTGATGCCGTGGCCGAGGTTGAAGATGTGGCCGGGGTGGGCGCCGAAGCGGTCGAGCACACGGCAGGCCTGGGCGTCGATCTGCGCGGGGCTGGCGAAGAGCACGTTCGGGTCGAGGTTGCCTTGCAGCGCGACCTTGTGGCCGACGCGCTCGCGGGCTTTGCCCAGGTCCATCGTCCAGTCGAGTCCGATGCCATCGGTGTCGAGGTCGGCGATCTCGTCGAGCCAGACGCCACCGCCCTTGGTGAAGA
>JBEANV010000655.1:0-3148 GCA_041165285.1 Pseudomonadota bacterium
CCGAACCTCGCCGCGCAGACCCGCACGCTGACCGCGGTGCCTTTCGTCGGTGCCTACTTGGCGCTGGCCGGGGTGGCGCTGCTGTCGATGCTGGTGCTGGCCGCGATCGACTTTCCGCCGCCGCCCGCGAAGAAGGCGGTGGCCGGGGGGCGCTCGCTGGCCGAGATCGTGCGGCAACCGGTGTTCGTCGTCGCCGCGCTGTGCAGCTCGCTCGGCTACGGCGTGATGAACCTGCTGATGGCGTCCACGCCCATTGCGATGGACCAGTGCGGCCTGCCCTTCTCGGACACCGCGCTGGTGCTGGAGTGGCACGTCATCGGCATGTTTGCGCCGGGGTTCTTCACGGGGCAGTTGATCAAGCGGTTCGGGGTGATGCGGGTCATGGCGGTCGGCGTGGCGCTGAACGCGCTGTGCATCGCGGTCGCGCTGACTGGCGTGGACCTGCACCGATTCCTGATCGCGCTCTTCCTGCTGGGCGTGGGCTGGAACTTCTTGTTCACCGGGGCGACGACGCTGTCGCTGCAGTCCTATGCACCCGAGGAGAAGGACCGGGCGCAGGGGGCGCTGAACTTCTGCGTCTTCGTGACGCTGGCGGTCACGTCGTTTGCGTCGGGGTTGCTGGTGACGACGCAGGGGTGGACGCTCCTCAATGTCGGCTCGCTGGTGCCGGTGGTGCTGACCGCCGCCGCGCTGGTCTGGATGGCACGGCAGCGGCCCCGCGCCTGATTACCGTTCAGCGCGTTTTCGCGGCGATCTTGGCTTTCATCTCCGCCAGCATCGCCAGCCCCATCTCCCGCCCCGCGGCGATCGAGCGTTTGCGGGCGGCGAAGTCCGCGCTGGAGATGCCGGTGAGCCGGGGACGCAGGACGATGTCCGCCTCCTTCAGCTCGAAGTTGTTGATGCTGCGGCCCATGATGGAGAACGTCTGCAGCAGCATGCGCATCGCGTCGCCCGTGGCGGCACCGTCCGGTGGCGACGAGATATCGACCGCGATGACGAACTCGGCGCCCATCTGCTTGGCGTAGCGCACCGGCACCGGCGCCACCAACCCGCCGTCCACGTATTCGCGCTCGCCGATCTTCACCGGCTGGAACACGGCCGGCACCGAGCTGGACGCCCGCACCGCCGTGCCGGTGTCGCCGCGCTGGAACAGGATGGGCTGGCCATCGGCCAAGTCGGTGGCAACGACGCCCAGCGGCATCTTCAATTGCTCGATGTTCTTGCCGCCGGTGTTCTTGCGGATATAGGCGGCCAGCGCCTCGCCGCGGATCGCGCCTCGCAGCGGAAAGGCCCAGTCGGTGATGGCGGACTCGTCCATGCCGTCGGCCAGCGTCGCCAATTGCGCGCCGGAGTTGCCCGCGGCATAGAGCGCCGCCACGACGCTGCCCGCCGAGGTGCCGACGACCAGATCCGGGTGGATGCCGTTTTCCTCCAGCACCTGGATCACGCCGATGTGCGCGAAGCCACGCGCCGCACCGCCGCCCAGCGCCAGCCCGATGCGCGGCAGGCGCGGAGCCGGACGCGGCTGCGCCACCGGATCCACCGGTGCATTGCCGGTCACCAGAGGCGCCGTGTTGCAACCCGCAAGCGCCAGCAGCGTCGCTGCCCCCAGACCCGCCAGACAGCGTCGGCGCACAATCTTCATATTGAATTTCATATAAACATCATCTCAAAAAATCGTTTGCGGGCATGACAACACCCACTAGAGTCGCACACTCTCATTTTGCTGCGCTGCAAGGTACTTATTCATGCTCGACACCCTGGGTTTCACGATCGACTGGCTGGCCGTCGCGGCCGGCTTCGGCATCGGGCTGATCGTTGGTCTCACGGGCGTGGGTGGTGGCTCGTTGATGACGCCGCTGCTGATCTCGGTGTTCAACCTGGAAAAGGCCATCGCCATCGGCACCGACCTGTGGTTCGCCTGCCTGACCAAGGTGTCCGGCTCGGTCGCGCATCACCGGCACGGCCATGTGGACTACAAGATCACCGGCCTGCTGCTGGCCGGCAGCATCCCCGCCTCGATTGCGACCGTCGCCTACATGCACATGGTCGGCCTGACCAAGAAGGCCGACAGCGCGCTGACCTTCGCGCTCGGCCTCGCGCTGGTGCTGACGGCGGTGACGGTGATGATGCGCCCCGTGTGGTTCCGGGTCGGGCTGTGGCTGGAACGCTGGATCACGCCGGCTCGCCAGCCCTGGCTCACGGTGCTGTGCGGCCTGGTGCTGGGCGTGCTGGTGTCGCTGAGTTCGATCGGCGCGGGCGCGGTGGGCGCCACGCTGATCCTGCTGATGTACCCGCGCATGGAAATGCGCCGGCTGGTGGGCACCGACATCGCCCATGCCGTACCCTTGACGCTGGTGGCAGGCATCGGCCACGCCACGCTGGGCAATGTCCACTGGCTGTTGCTGATCGAGCTGCTGATGGGCTCGCTCCCCGCCATCTGGCTCGGCGCCCACCTGACCAAGATGCTGCCCGACAAGTACACCCGCCTCGCGCTGTGCGCGTCGCTGCTGTTCGCCGCCAAGAAAATCCTGCTGACCGCCTGAACGCCTGACTGCCAGATTGCCCGCCATGTACCAATACACCGACTTCGACCGCCAGTTCGTCCACGCCCGCGCGGCCCAGTTCCGCGACCAGCTCGACCGCCACTTCGCCGGCCAGCTCGACGGCGACGACTTCAAGGCCCTGCGCCTGCAGAACGGCTGGTACATCCAGCGCCACGCCCCGATGCTGCGCGTCGCGGTGCCCTACGGCTCGATCAGCAGCCGCCAGATCCGGGCGCTGGCCGAGATCGCCCGTGTCCACGACCGCGGCTACACCCACTTCACGACCCGCCAGAACGTCCAGTTCAACTGGATCCCGCTGACGCAGGCCGCCGACGTGATGGACAAGCTGGCCGCCGTGGACATGCACGGCATCCAGACCAGCGGCAACTGCATCCGCAACACGACCACCGACGGGCTGGCCGGTGTCGCCGCGGATGAAATCGTCGATCCGCGCCCCTACTGCGAGATCCTGCGCCAGTGGAGCACGCTGCACCCCGAGTTCGCCTTCCTGCCGCGCAAGTTCAAGATCGCGGTGTCGGGCGCCGTGGAAGACCGCGCCGCGATCGGCTGGCATGACGTGGGCCTGCAACTGAAGAAGAACG
>JBEANV010000656.1:0-2757 GCA_041165285.1 Pseudomonadota bacterium
GGCCGGCAGGGGCCGCGGACTGCGCCACGGTGCGGGTGTAAGTGGCCTCGATGCGGTGGATCGACGGCGCGGGCGGCGCGCCCTGTGCCAGCGTGCCGCTGAGTCCGTCCAGCACCAGCCCGTGCAGCAGCACGACCAGCAGCGCCAGCCCCCACCACAGCCGGGACCGGAGCCACAGGGTGCGCATCAGGCCCCGGGCGCGCCCAGCCATGCTGCACGCAGCCGCCGCACGCGCGCAGCGGGCTTGGCCTGCCAGCTCAGCGCCACCGCGCCCTCGGCGGTGGACGCGGGCAGCGTCAGCCGCAGCAGGCGCCGGTCGCGGCTGATCAGCAGCGGCTGCGGCTGATCGAACGCGCCGTAGAGCGCCAGATCCTCCGGCTTGACCACGCGCCAGTCGCCCAGCGCCAGCAGCTCGTCGCCGGCCGACAATCCGGCCTGGTCGGCTGCGCCGCCGTGCTGGACCGACTGCACCTTCAGCCCCTGCGGCGACTCGCTCACCCGCGCACCGAGGCGCTGCGCGAACAGCGGGCGGTCACGCTGCCAGTCGGCGCCATGGGCGGCGAGCAGGGTCTGCGTGGGCAGGTCGTCCGTGCCGTGGACCCAGGCCGCGAGTTCCGCCGCGAACGAGCGCCCGCCCACCGCGGCCAGCACGGCGGCAATGTCGTCCTCGCCGATCGGGCCGCCGCCGCTCCGCTGCCAGAGGCCACGCATCACGTCGTCGAGCGTGCCCTTGCCCTCCTGGCGCAGCGTCAGGTCCAGCGCCTGCGCGACCAGTGCACCCTTGGTGTAGTAGCTGACGGTGGCGTTGCTGCTGTTCTCGTCCGGGCGGTAGTACTTGACCCAGGCGTCGAAGCTCGACTGCGCGACGCTCTGCACCTGGCGGCCGGGTGTGCCCAGCACCTGATTCACCGTCTTGTTGACGAGCCGCAGGTAGCGCGTCTGGTCAATCAACCCGGTGCGCACGAGGAACAGGTCGTCGTAGTAGCTCGTGAAGCCCTCGAAGAACCACAGCAGTTCGGTGTAGTTCTCGCCACGCAGGTCATAAGGGGCGAACTCGCAGGGCTTCAGGCGCTTGACGTTCCAGGTGTGGAAATACTCGTGGCTGATCAGGCCGAGCAGCGTCACGTAGCCGTCGTTCAGACCCGCCTCGCCGCGCCGGGGCAGGTCGCGGCGGTTGCAGATCAGCGCGGTGCTGTTGCGGTGCTCCAGGCCGCCGTAGCCGTCATCGACCGTGTTGAGCAGGAAGACGTAGCGGGCGAACGGCGCCGGGGTGTCCCCATGCCAGAAACGGATCTGGGCCTCGCACACGCGGCGCGTATCGGCCAGCAAGCGTTCTCCGTCGAAACTCGGCAGTGCGCCCGCGACGACGAACTCGTGCTCGACGCCGCAGGCCGTGAAGGTGCCGCGCCAGAAGGTGCCCAGCTCGAAGGGGTGGTCGATCAGCGCGTCATGGTCCGGGGCGGCGTATTCGCGGGGCGCGACTTCGGGCAGGCCGGTGGCGATGTCCCAGCCGGCCGGCAGCGGGCCGAAGGTGACGCGGTGTTCGTCCGCCTCCCTCCCCTCGGCGCAGAGGAACACGCCGGTGCCGTTGAAGAACCCGCGCTGCGTGTCGAGCCAGGCGCAGCGCACCGAGTTGTCGAAGGCGTAGACGCGCCACGTCACCGTGAGCGCCGTGCGGCCGGTGCAGTCGGCTTGCCAGGTGTGCTTATCGAGTGGCGTCAAGGCCACCTTGCGGCGACCCTGGTGCGCCTCGATCGCCGAGAGGTGGCGAGCGAACTCGCGCACGAGGTAGCTGCCCGGAATCCACACCGGCAAGGACAGCCGCTGCGTCGGCGCGGGCGTCGGCAGGGTTAGCGTGACGCGGTAGTGGTGGCGGTGGAGGTCGTCGATCTCCAGGTGGTAACGGATCATGCGGGGTTCCAGTGTTCGGACAGGCGCGGGTTCAGGCTCAGGCGCTCGCGGCGGCGGCGGCCATGAAACAGCTCATCGACGCCACCAGCGTCAGCCTGAAGCGCAACGTCAGCCACTTCGACAGCCCGTAGGCCGGGTAGACGCGCCGGTCCACGAGGTAGCACACGATCAGCAGCAGCGCCTGGATCACCAGCCCCGCGTGCGGCGGCATCACCACTGACACCCAGCCCAGCAGCGTCGGCGTGACCGCCCAGACCAGCCGGCGCGGCGTGGCGTCACGCGCCATCATCAGCACGCCCCAGTGCAGCCCGCCCAGGAACGACACGATCAGCCCGGCATACGCCGACAGCGACCCGAGCACGAACGGCAGCACGTCCACCCGCACCAGCATCGCCAGCAGCGCGCCCAGCACGAACGGCACCAGCCCCGCATGGCCCAGCCGCACGGCCAGCCGATCCGGCACGGACAAGGTCGAGGACACAGGGGTTCCAGTCGAGAGGGGCGATGCGGACACGGCGGTTCTTTTCGTCGGGTGGAGTCGGGTGCGGGGAGGCAGGCGCTGCGCCGCCAATTGTCGCTGCTGCGTCGGGGACGCGGACACCCCGCACTGAACTTCGCGGTACCGATCTCAATTATTCATAAAACAAAAACACTGTGAGTTTTTATAGCTGATTTATCTGCATTAAAGGCAACTATAAAGTTCACTGCATGGACGCCGGACCTGCATCCCCGACGGACGATTCCCTCAGAACCGGATGCACCCAGGAACTCACGATCATGAACAAGCTTGCACTCTCCACCCTGCTCATCACCTCGGCGCTGTCGTTCAACGCCCTCGCTGGCAAT
>JBEANV010000657.1:0-3168 GCA_041165285.1 Pseudomonadota bacterium
TCATCTGGCTGTCCACGCTGGCCGAGGACGACGCGATCGCGCTGCTCAGCCGCCAGGGCATCGGCACGTCTGCGGAGTACGGGCCGAACGCGCCTGGCTCGGTGCAGGCCGTGCTCGAACAGGTGGCGCTGGCCCGGCAGCGCGGCTATGGCACCGGCATCGAGACCTACGCCCGCGGCCTGAGCGCCATCGCCACGGCCATCCGTCCCAACGGGCGCGATGCGGTTGGCGTGCTCGCGATCTCCGGCCCGACCGTGCGCCTGAGCGAAACCCGCTTGCACGCGCTCGCCCCCGACTTGATGGCCGCCGCCGCCTACATCGCTGCGATCAGCAGCGCGTCGCCGCTCTTCGACCGCGCCCACGCCCGCCCGGACCTGCAGCCTTGAACCCTGGAATGCCCCTGTCGCACGACCTGATCGTCATCGGCGCGGGAGGCGCCGGGATGGCCTGCGCACTGTTTGCCGCGATCCGCGGGCTGGACGTGCTGCTGCTGGAAAGCACCGAATACGTCGGCGGCACGACCGCGTTCTCGGCCGGCACGGTCTGGGTGCCCAACTCGGCCCACGCGGCGGAAGTCGGCGCGCAGGACAGCGTGGCACAGGCCGCCGCGTATCTGGACCGCGTCTGCGGGCCGCATGGCGATCCGGCGCTGCGCGAGGCGTTCCTGCGCCACGGCCCGCAGGCGCTGGCCGAGCTGGAAGCGCAGTCGCTGGTGAAGCTGCGTGCCTATGCCCGCCATCCCGACTATGAATCCGACCTCGATGGCGCCACGCTGGCGGGTCGCGCGATGGAGCCGCTGCCCTTCGATGGCCGCCTGCTCGGGCGCCATTTCGGGCTGGTGCGGCCACCGATCCCGGAGTTCACCGTGCTGGGCGGGATGATGGTGGACCGCACCGACATCGGCCACCTGCTGGCGATGCAGCGTTCCCTGAAGTCGTTGCGCCACGGTTTCGGCCTGATCGCCCGCCACGCCATCGACCGACTGCGGCACCCACGCGGCACCCGGTTGGTCATGGGCAATGCGCTGGTCGGGCGGCTGCTGGCGTCGCTGGTGGCGCGTCAGGTGCCGATCTGGACGCAGGCGCGGGTCGAGCGGCTCACCACCGAAGGCACGGCCATCACGGGTGTCGAGGTCACCCACGCCGGGCAGACCCACCGCCTCACCGCCCGCGCCGGGGTCGTGCTGGCCTCGGGCGGCTTCAACCGGCATCCGCAACTGCGGGCGCAACTGCTGCCAGCCGGCGAAACCCACACCCCCGGCGCACCAGGCCACACGGGCGAGGCGCTGTCGCTGGCCTTGGCCGCAGGTGCCCGCCTCGGCAGCGGCAACCTGGACCACGCCTTCTGGGCGCCGGTCTCGGTGCGCCAGCGGGCCGATGGCAGCCGGGCCGTGTTCCCGCATTTCGTGCTGGACCGGGCCAAGCCGGGCACCGTGGTCGTCAACCAGGCCGGGGAACGCTTCGTCAACGAATCGACCTCCTACCACCGCTTCGGCCGCGCCATGTTCGAGGCCCACCAGCGCAGCCCGAGCATCCCCGCCTACCTGATCGCCGATGCGCGGGCCTTGAAGGCGTACGGGCTGGGCATGGTGCGGCCGGGCGGTGGCAGCCTGCGGCCCTTCCTCGACGACGGCTATCTGGTCACGGGCCGCACGCTCGGCGAACTCGCCGTCCGCCTGGGCATCGACGCCGCTGGCCTCACCCGCACCGTGGCCCGCATGAACACCCACGCCCGTGACGGCAGCGACCCTGACTTCGGCCGTGGCCGCACCGACTACCAGCGCAACCTCGGCGACGCCACGTTCGCGCCCAACCCCAACCTCGGCCCGATCGAGACCGCGCCGTTCTACGCCGTGCGCCTCTACCCCGGCGACATTGGCGCGGCCACCGGCTTGCAGACCGATGCCGACGCCCGCGTCCACGGCGCACAGGGCCAGCCGATGCGCGGTCTCTATGCCGTGGGCAACGACATGCAGTCCGTCATGGGCGGCACCTATCCGGGGCCGGGCATCACGATCGGTCCGGGACTCACCTTCGCCTACCTCGCCGCGCGCCACGCCGCGGCCCGACTTGCCGGACCCGCTGCCCGATGAGCGACCATAACCACGGCCACCACTTCCCCCTCAGCGGCGCCACCCGCGTCATCGCCATCGTCGGCGACCCGATCGCGCAGGTGAAATCCCCCGCCGGCGTCACGGCCACGCTGCAGGCACTCGGCCGCAACGCCGTGGTCATCCCGGCCCACGTCGCCCCCGCCGATCTGGCCGACTACGTGCGCGGCATGGGCCGGGCGCGCAACGTGGACGGGCTGATCATGACCGTGCCGCACAAGTTCGCGGCCTTTGCGCTGTGCGGCACCGTCACCGAGCGGGCGCGTTTCCTCGGCGCCGTCAACACGCTGCGCCGCAACGTGGACGGCTCGTGGCACGGCGACATGTGCGACGGCCTCGGCTTCGTGCGGGCGATCCGGCAGGCGGGTTGTGTGCTGGACGGCGCCCGCGTGCTGCTGGTCGGCGCGGGCGGGGCGGGCAGCGCCATCGGGCAGGCAATGCTGGACAGCGGCGCCGCCGAACTCGCCATCCACGACGCCGACACGGCGCGGCGCGACACGCTGGTCGGGCGGCTCGGCGCGCGTGTCCGCGTCGGCAGCGACGACCCGAGCGGCTTCGACGTGGTGGCCAACGCCTCCTGGTGTGGCATGCAAGCGGGCGATCCCTTCCCGGTGCAGGTCGATCGCCTCACCGCGCAGATGTTCGTCGGCGATGTCATCACCGCGCCCGCTGTCACGCCGCTGGTGCAGGCGGCCCGCGACCTCGGCTGCCGCACGCAGACGGGTGGCGGCATGTTCACGGCGGTCTGTGCGCTGATGGTCGAGTTCCTCACTGCCGAAGGGCCGCTGGCGTGACCTCCGCGACCCAGACCGCGATCCGCACCGCGACCGACTGCGACCTGCTGGTGGTCGGCTCCGGCGCGGGCGGCCTGTCGGCGGCGGTGACGGCGGCCGAGCTGGGTCTGCGGGTGGTCGTGGTCGAGAAGGCGCCGGTCCTGGGCGGCACGACCGCGTGGTCCGGCGGCTGGATGTGGATCCCGCGCAATCCGCTGGCGGTCGAGGCCGGTCTCGTCGAGGACGCCGACGCCCCGCGCCGCTACCTGCGCCACGTGCTCGGCG
>JBEANV010000658.1:0-4258 GCA_041165285.1 Pseudomonadota bacterium
CTCGGCGAGTCGCTGCCGAACACGGAGATCTTTCGCCGGCTCGCCGCGGCGATGGGCTTCGACGAGCCGTGTTTCCGCGACAGCGACGAGGTGCTGGCCGCGCAGACGCTGCGAGGCGCCGTGACCTACGCGGCGTTGAAGGCATCGCCCGGCTGGATGAGCCTGCCGATCGCGGACGCGCCGTTCGCCAAGGGCTGTTTCCCGACGCGGGATGGGCTGGCGCAGATCGACGTGCCAGGGCTGGGACTGCCGGACCATGTGCCGCCCTACGAATCGGTGGCCTCGGCGCCTGCGCTGGCGGCGCGGTATCCGCTGGCGATGATCTCCCCGCCCGCCCGCAACTTCCTCAACTCGACGTTCGTGAACGTGAAGAGCCTGCGCGACATCGAGTCCGAGCCGATCGTGGAAATCCACCCCGACGACGCCGCCGCCCGCGGCCTGACCGACCACACGCTCGTGCGTGTCTTCAACGACCGCGGCAGCTACCACTGCACCGCCCGCGTCAGCACCCGCGCCCGCCCCGGCGTCGTCAACGGCCTGGGCATCTGGTGGCGCAAGCTCGGGTCACACGGCACCAACGTCAACGAAGTCACCCACCAGCGGCTCACGGACATCGGCGCGGCGCCGTGTTTCTATGACGTGCTGGTCGATGTGGAGGCTGCGAGGTGAGGGAGGTTCGGGCCTCGGCGTTGGCGCTGCTGCTGGCGGCGGCGCTGTCGGGTTGCGCGACGACGACGGCGGCCGACGATGTCGATTCGGTGTGGCGGCCGGGTTACCTGTGGCAGTCGGTGGCGGGGCATCTGCGGATGTTGGGCGCGGCGCGGCCGGTGTTCGAGCCGCACGCTGCGCGACTATGCCAGCCAGCACCTCGCGCTGCCGGACAACGCGAGCTACCGCCGCTACGCCGATCTGGGCCGACCGGCGGCGGTGTGGAACGTGGTGGCCGCGCCCGAGCTGTCGCTGAAGCTGAAGACATGGTGCTTCCCGGTGCTGGGCTGCGTCGGCTACCGTGGCTACTTCCACAAGGCCGAGGCCGAGCAACTCGCCGCCGCGCTGCGGGCGCAGGGCTGGGAGGTCAACGTCTACGGCGTGCCGGCGTATTCGACGCTGGGCAAGTTGCCGGGCAGCGTGTTCGCCGACCCGCTGCTCAACACTTTCCTGCGCGGCGCGGAGGTCGATCTGGCGCGGCTGATCTTCCACGAGCTGTCGCACCAGGTGGCCTATGCCGATGGCGATACGACGTTCAACGAGTCCTACGCCACGGCGGTGGAGCGCATCGGCAGCCGGCAGTGGCTGCAATCCGCCGGTCGCAGCGACCAGCTCGGCGCCACCGAGTCGCTCGACCGGCGCCGCGCCGAGTTCCGCACGCTGACGATGGGCGCCCGCGAGCGGCTGGACACGCTTTACCGCAGCAACGCCAGCGACGACGACAAGCGCCGCGAGAAGGCGCGTCTGCTGGCCGAACTGCGCGCCGAGTACGCCCGCTGGCGGGATGAATCCTGGGGTGGTGACCGGGCGTTCGATGCCTGGTTCGATGCGGTCAACAACGCTCGGCTGGGCGTGCTGGCGGCCTACAACGCGCAGGTGCCGGCCTTCGAGCGGCTGTTCGAGCGCATGGGCCGAGACTGGCCGCGCTTCCACGCCGAGGTGCGCCGACTCGCCGCGCTGCCCAAGGCCGAGCGCGACGCCGTGCTCAATGCGCCATCACCATCACTTCAGTGATTCGATGAGGTCGATGTAATCCTGACGAGCGGTGTCGGTGTCCGTGCCGGCCAGCGCAGCCCAGGCATCGAACTTGGCGCGGGCCACGAACTCGGTGAAACCAGGGCGCTCGCTGCTGGCGTCACCGTCGGTGGCCTGCTTGTAGAGCGCGTAGATCTTCAGCAGCGTCAGGTTGTCAGGACGCTCGGGCAACTGCTTCGAGTCGGCGACGGCCTGGGCAAAGGTGGCTTGGAGATCGGACATGGCCAATGGACTGCGGCAGTGAAGAAGCGCCGCAGTGTAGTGGGCGGATCAGAACCCCATGCGGGCGAGCAGGTCGTCGACCTCGTTCTGGTCGTTCACGACGTCGGTGCGGCCCTCGGCATCCACCACCGGCCCCGCCAGGATCTCGGGGTTGGCAGGCGCTGCCGGCAGGTCTGGCGCGATCTGCAGCAGCAGCTTGACCAGACTGCCTTCCAGTTCGTCGGTCAGCACCACCACCTTGGTGATGATCTGGCCGGTGAGGTCATGGAAGTCCTGGGCCATCATGATGTTGGTCAGGTGCTCGTCAATCCGGTCGGTCGACGTCTGCACATGCTCCACCAGATCGCGCAGGTGAACACGGGCCTGGGGATCGTGCCCCGCGCTGGTGGACAGTGCTTCGACCAGCCGCAAGGTGCCGGCGCTGATGCGGCGGTGTTCGAGCTTGGCATCGTCCACCGAGTTCAGCACCCGGTTGGCCGACTCCGAGGTCTTGCGGGCGATGTAGTGCAGACGGCTGCGTGCGTCCGGCAGGGCCTGGGTGGCGGCCTGGAGACCGGGCATCAATCCCAGTTCCTCGATGGTGTCGTGGAGCTTGCGGGTCATTTCGCCGATTTGTCGGAGGACTTCGTGCGGGGATGTGTCCGGGATCGCTGTAATGGGCATGGCAGCGGCTCCGACTCAGGCGACCACGGGCATCTTCTGGATGATCTTGCCGATCTTCTCTTCGAGCGTCGCCTTGGTGAAGGGCTTGACGATGTAGCCGGCGGCCCCCGTCTGCGCGGCGCGCACGATGTCTTCCTTGCGGGCTTCGGCCGTCACCATCAGCACGGGGATGTGGCAGAGCGTCGGATCCTGCTTGATCTGGCTGAGCAGCTCGAAGCCGTCCATGTTGGGCATGTTGATGTCGCTGACGACAAAGTCGATGCGGCCGGCGCGCAGGGTCTGCAGCGCCATGACGCCGTCTTCGGCCTCCTCGATGTGCTGGCAGCCCATTTCCTTGAGCAGCCCGCGCACGATGCGGCGCATGGTGGAAAAATCATCGACGACGAGAAAGCGGAGATCGGGGCAGGCTGGCATGACGAATCCTTCAGCGTGAATGGGCCGTGTACGGGTTTATCGGGCATGCGCGTGCGGACTTGAGGCCGCGTCTTCGGCCGGAATCGCGTTGACGGTCAGGGCATCGCCGCTGTCGAAGAACCGTTCTTCGGCTTCGCGTGTCATCACGATGATGCTGATGCGGCGGTTCACCGGATTCCTGGGGTCGCGCTTGTCGAAGGGCACGCTGGCAGACAGGCCCTGCACGCGCAGCACCCGCTCGTCCCTCAGCCCGCCGGTGATCAGTTCGCGCCGTGAGGCATTGGCGCGGTCGCTCGACAACTCCCAGTTGCTGTAACCGCCCACGCCGCCGGAGAAGGGCAGGGCGTCGGTGTGGCCTTCGAGCGTGAGCTTGTTGGGCACCTCGGCCAGCACGCTGCCGATCGCCCGCAGGATGTCGCGCATATAGGGCTTCACCTGGTTCGACCCGCTGTCGAACATCGGGCGGTTCTGTTCATCGACGATCTGGATGCGCAGTCCGTCGCGGGTCATGTCCAGCCGGATCTGCGACTTGAAGGTGGCCAGCGCAGGCGAGTTCGACACCACTTCCTTGACACGGTCACGCAGGCTCTCCAGGCGCTGCTTCTCGGCCTGCGCCTGGTTGGCCTTGAGGGCCTGGAGCTGGTAGGTCTTGCGCTCGGCCTCGATGTCGCCGCGCTTGACCTGGCCGCCGCTGCGGTTGATGTCCTGACCACCCCCCTTGATGACGGAGGACGAGTCGCCGGACCCGGAGCCGCCGCCCATCAGCGCCACTTTCAGCGGCGACTGGAAGTAGTCCTGCAGCCCCTTCTTGTCGCCTTCGGTGGTGGAGCCCAGCAGCCACATCAGCAGGAAGAAGGCCATCATCGCCGTCACGAAGTCGGCGTAGGCGATCTTCCAGGCGCCACCATGCGCACCGTGTCCGCCCTTCTTGATCTTCTTGATGATGATGGGCTGCAGTTTCTTGGCATCACCGGCCATGGCGGTCTCCTGGGGTCACGTCGTCGAAGCAGGTGAAATTCACGGGTGCTTCGCCGGGGTTCACTTCTTCTTGACGTGCTGTTCCAGCTCGGTGAAGGTCGGGCGCTCGGTCGAATACAGCACCTTGCGGCCGAATTCGATGGCGATCTGCGGTGCATAGCCCTGCATGCTGGCCAGCAGCACGGTCTTGACGCACTGCAGCTCCTTGCCGTCTTCGTCCACCTTCTGCTCCATCAGG
>JBEANV010000659.1:0-4570 GCA_041165285.1 Pseudomonadota bacterium
CGAAGCTGCCTGGCACCGCTTTCCCAAGGGCGCGCTGGCAGGCAACTTCCTGCACGAACTGCTGCAGTGGCTGGCCGAAGAAGGGTTTGACCGCTGGAGCGCACCGGCCGTGCAGGCGCTCGTCCGCCGCCGCTGCGAACGCCACGGCCACGCCGACCGCGCCGACGAGGTGCTGGCCTGGATGGGCGCGGTGCTGGCCACACCGCTGCCGGCGCTCGGCGGTGCCGCGCTGACGGAGATCGGCGCCGTGCTGCCCGAGATGGAGTTCTGGATGCCGAGCGTGGCGCTGCACAGCGTGGCGCTGGACCGTGTCTGCCGCGAGCACCTGCTGCCCGGACAGACCCGGCCTGCGCTGGTGCCGCGCACGCTGCAGGGGCTGCTGATGGGTTTTGCCGATCTGGTGTTCGAGCACGGTGGGCGCTGGTGGGTGCTGGACTACAAGTCGAACCACCTCGGAGACGGCGACGCGGATTACCACGCTGCCGCACTGGACACCGCCATGCTCGCGCACCGCTACGACCTGCAGGCGGCGCTCTACCTGCTCGCCTTGCACCGCCTGCTGCGCCAGCGGCTCGGTGCCGACTACGACCCCGCGCAGCACCTGGGCGGGGCGGTCTACCTGTTCCTGCGCGGGGTGCGCGGGCCGCGGTCGGGCTGTGTGGTGGTGCCGGCGCAGCGGGAGTGGCTCGGTGCGCTGGACGCCTGCCTGACCGAGCCGACCCCTGAACCCGACCCTGACACGATGGTGAGCGCCTGATGCTGCAAACCCTGGATCCCACCGGGCCGCTGACCGCCACCGTGCTGCTGGCCGAACTGGACCGCTGGTGCGCGGAGGGCTGGCTGCGCCGGCTCGACGTGGCGCTGGCGCGCTGGCTGGCGGCCGAGCTGGCGGACGCCGCGCCGGAGCTGCTGCTGGCTGCCGCCCTGCTGGCCCAGCGCGAAAGCCGGGGCCACACCTGCATCGCGCTCGACGCGCTGCTTGCCCAAGGCCACCCGGCCGCCGTTGCCCGGCCGGAAGACGATGCCTGGCTGAACGGGCCGGTTGCTGCACGCGCTGCGTTGGCCGAGGCCCTGCGGCGGCTGTCGCCCGATCTCGCCGACTGGCTGCGCCTGCTGCAGGACAGCCGCGCGGTGGACCTGGGCGATGCAGCGGCGCTCGGACAGGCGCCGCTGGTCCTGGACACCGCGGCCGATGGCGTGCGGCTGTACCTGCGGCGCTACTGGCGTGACGAGCAGGCGGTCGCGCGGGCCGTGTTGCTGCGGGCCATGGCACACCAACCCGGCGCGGTCTTGCCGCCGCCGGCCGTCGTGCGCGGCTGGCTGGACCGCTTGTTCGGCCCGGCTGCCCACCCGTCCGACCCCGACTGGCAGCGCACCGCCTGCGCCATGGCCTTGCGCGGTCAGCTGGCGCTGATCACCGGCGGCCCCGGCACGGGCAAGACCTACACCGTTGCCCGGCTGCTGGCGCTGCTGTTTGCCCTGCACCCGGCGCCCGAGACGCTGCGCATCGCGCTGGCGGCCCCCACGGGCAAGGCGGCCGCGCGCCTGAAGCAGTCGATCGATCTGGCGCTCGGCCAGCTCGGTGCCGCGCTGTCGGATGCGCTGGACTGGCCGCTGCTCGGACGCCGCCTGAACGAGGCGCTGACGCTGCACCGCCTGCTGGGCGCCCGCCCGGACACGCGCGCCCTGCGCCACGGTGTACACCACCCGCTGGAGGTCGATTTGCTGGTGGTGGACGAAGCGTCGATGGTCCACCTGGAGATGATGGCCGCGTTGCTGGCGGCGCTGCCGGATCGGGCGCGACTGGTGCTGCTGGGCGACAAGGACCAGCTCGCGTCGGTCGAGGCGGGGGCGGTGCTCGGTGACCTGTGCGGGCTGGCGGGCCAAGGGCAGTACGACGCGGACAGCGTCGCCTGGATCGCGGCCTGCACGGGGGCGGCGGTGCCCCCCGGTCTGTGCCACCGCCCCGGTACGCCACTGCCCGCGCTGGCCCAGCAGACGGTGATGCTGCGCGAAAGCCGGCGCTTCCAGGGCGCCATCGGCGATCTGGCCAAGGCCGTCAATGCGGGCGATGCTCCGGCAGCTGACGCCGTGCTTCGCCGTCGGGATGCCGCCGTGCAGCGGCTGGCGCTCACCGATGCACAGGCACTGCCCGCCGTGCTGACGCTGGCGCTGCAAGGGCGCGCGGGCGCGCCGATCGGCTATGACCTGTACCTGGCCGAGTTGCAGCAGCGGCCACCGCCCGGCAATGCGGCCGCGCACCTGGCCTGGGTCGTGCGGGTCGTGCGGTCGTTCGAGCGTGTGCGGCTGCTGTGCGCGCTGCGGGACGGGGAGTGGGGCGTGACCGGACTGAACGCGCGCATCGAGGCGCAACTGCGTGGCCGCGGCGCCATCGCCCGCCACGGCGAGTGGTATGCCGGCCGGCCCGTGATGATCACGCGCAACGACCCTGCGCTCGGGGTCTACAACGGCGATGTGGGGGTGGCGCTGCCGGGCGTGGACGGCGGGAGCAGCCTGCGGGTCTGGCTGCTCGACGGCGACGGCAAGGCCCAGGCGCCGCGCTCTGTCATGGCCAGCCGGCTGCCGGCGATCGAGACCGCCTTCGCGATGACGGTCCACAAGTCGCAAGGCTCGGAGTTCGAGCATGTGGCGCTGGTGCTGCCGCCCTATCTGACGCCGGTGCTCACGCGGGAGCTGGTCTACACCGGCATCACGCGTGCAAAAACCGCGTTCACCCTGGTGGCGCCCGACCCCACGGTGTGGGAGCGGGCGCTGCAGCGGCGAACGCGGCGGGCCAGCGGGCTGCCCGGACTGTTGCTGTCCGGGCACCGTTAGGCGAAGTGGTTCCTCGGACCAGCGTCAGACCGGCGTGACGCGAAAGAGCTGGTTCGATTTGCCGCTGGAGCAGCTCTGTTGCGTGGCCTTGTTGCCCAGCAGCAGGTCTGGCGTCAGTTCGAGGCACAGGTTGCTGGAGCGGTTGCGCAGCAGCGTGTAGCCGTTGCCCAGGTCTTCCAGGCGCCAGTGCTGCAGCGTCAGGCCGTTGCTGCCGCCGCTGGTGATGGTCAGCCCCGGCAACTGGATCGCCGAGCCTTGCACCAGCGAGGCGTTGTGCTGCATCACCAGACGCACGCTGCCATCGGCTTCCGGCACGATCTGGAAGCGCTGGTTGCTGGCCGTCGAACACGTCTTGCCCTGCAGATCGGCCACCAGCAGTGTCAGCAGCGACGAGTTCGGCGCCAGGCAGGCGCCACCCGGTGTCTTGAGCTGGACGATCGGCTGGCCGGAGTGGTGCGTGTTCAGGAAGTTCGCCAGGGTGGCCGACTTGCTGTACCCGGACGAACCCACGGCCGGGATGGTCAGCAGGCTGTCCACTGCGCGCCCGGTGCCGTCGTTGGTCACGGCCGTGGTCGAGCCGGCGTGGCCGTTGGCGACGGTGAGTGCTGGGTGGTCGAACGGCGCGGCGTGGAAACGCACGCGGTCGTCGGTCAGCGACTTCAGGAACTCGACCAGTGCGGTCTTCTCGTCGGTGCTCAGGCCCAGGTTGGTGATGTCCGCGTCCAGATCGTTGATGTTCTGGTCGTGGAAATTGCCACCGCGGTTGTAGAACTCGACCACCTGGTGCAGCGTGGCCGCGCCGCCGTTGTGGAAATACGGCGCGGTCAGCTCGACGTTGCGCAGTCCCGGTGCCTTGAACATGCCGTTGACGGCGATGCGCTCGGTCGGCGAGACGGTCAGGTTCGGGCTGATGCCGACCAGCTCCTTGACCTTGGTGTTGCTGATCTGCGCCAGGGCCGAGATCGCCAGCGGGTTGCCGAAGGGATCCTTGCCGCCCGCGCCGAGGTCGTCGAGCGTGGGCCGCACACCGATGTTGTAGTAGCCCTCGTCGTAGACCGCGGTGCCACCGTTGCCCATGACCATGCGGCTCATCGGCGTGTCCAGCATCTTGCGCACGCTGGCGTTGGTGAACTCCGCACCACCGTGGCAGGACGCGCACTTGCCCTTGCCGAAGAACACGCCCAGACCCTGCTGTGCCGAGGTGGACATCGCCGACGAATTGCCGCCCATGAAGCGGTCGAACGGCGCGTCATCCGAGACCAGCGTGGCCTGGTAGAGCTGCAGCGCCAGCCCGAAGAACAGGCTGAAGTTGTGCTGCATCTGGGTGTACTGGCTGGCCGACGGCGAGGCCACGAGCGGCGTCAGCACCTTGCTGCCGTCCGGATTCACCTGGATCAGCTTGTCGCTGTTCCACCATTCCGGACGGAAGGCCTTCTTCACCATCGCCGCGTAGTTGGCTTCGTTCAGGCCGAGACCGGAGCTGTGCCGGCGTGCAGCCAGCACGCTGTCGCTGGTGCTGACCTGCTGGCCCTGCAGCGGGCGCAGGTAGAGCATCTTCTTGCCGACATCCGGGAAGGAGCGGCCGTGGGCGCTCATCTCGAAATCGCTGCCCGGCGGGCCGGACGCCTGCGAGGCGAGGCTGGCGTTGTCGATGCGCACCTGTGTCGGCTGCATCGACCAGGTCGAGCCGGTGAGGATGTTCTTGTAGACACGTGCGTTCGGGTCGCGCAGGCCG
>JBEANV010000660.1:0-7076 GCA_041165285.1 Pseudomonadota bacterium
CTGGGCATGAGCGACCGGGTGATGGTGATGCACGAGGGCCGCATGACTGGCATCGTCGACCGTGCCGAAGCCGATCAGGTCCGCATCATGGAACTGGCCTCACAGTGAACAGACACCCCGAATTCGACAAATTGGAGACGATCAATGTCCGTTGGTAACCCGAGCGTGGGCGCACAGTCCATGACCTTCAAGCCGGCCAAGCGCAAGTGGCCGCCCGAGTTGGGCATTTTCCTGGTGCTGGTCGGCATCAGCCTGTTCTTCGAGGCGCTGGGCTGGTGGGTCAACGGCCAGAGCTTCCTGATGAACCCGGAGCGGCTGCAGATCATCATCCTGCAGATGGCGGTGATCGGTATCATCGCCATCGGTGTCAACCTCGTCATCATCACCAGCGGCATCGACCTGTCCTCGGGCTCGGTGGTGGCTGCGGCCGCGGTGGTCTCGGCCAGTCTGGCCCAGGTTTCCGACTTTCCGCGCGCCGTGTTTCCGTCGCTGACCGATTTGCCGATGGTCTGGCCACTGCTGGCCGGGGTCACGACCGGGTTGGTGATCGGCCTGCTCAACGGCTCGCTGATCGCCTTCACCGCGATTCCGCCCTTCATCGCCACGCTGGGCACGATGGTGGCCGCGCGCGGCTTCGCCAAGTGGTTCACGGGCGGCATGCCGGTGTCGATGCTGACGGAGGATTTCGCCTGGATCGGCTCGGGTGCGATACCCGTGTTCATCTTCCTGGTGGTGGCGGCGATCTTCCATGTGGTGCTGCGCTACACCCGCTTCGGCAAGTTCACCTACGCCATCGGTGCGAACCGGCAGGCGGCGATCGTCTCGGGCATCAACGTCAACCGGCATCTGATCTACGTCTACACGATCGCGGGCCTGCTCAGCGGCATCGCCGGCAGCGTGACGGCGGCGCGGGCCATTTCGGGCCAGTCCGGCATGGGCGTGATGTACGAGCTGGACGCGATTGCCGCGGTCGTCATCGGCGGCACCTCGCTGTCGGGCGGCATCGGCCGGATCACGGGCACGCTGATCGGTGTGCTGATCCTGGGCGTGATGACCTCGGGCTTCACCTTCATCCGCATCGACGCCTACTACCAGGAGATGGTCAAGGGCGCGATCATCGTCGCCGCTGTGGTGGCGGACCAGTACCGGCAGCGTCAGCGCCGCAGCTGAAGGAATCGGGCTTCCCGTGGAGCCTGTGCGAATGTGAAGGTGAGTGTGAGTGGTGGATTCGATCGGCGGTGACCGGTCGTTGGAAGGCGCGCGGCGAAGGTCGCGCGCCTTTTTCTTCATCCGTGTGCGCCGAGCGGGATCAGAGCGATTCCTTGACCACGCGGCCGTTCAGCGGCTGGACCGGGCGCGCGTTGAACGAGAAGAGCTGGCGGAAGCGCTTGATCTGCAGGGCCGAGAGCTTCACTGGGGTCTTCAGCACCATCCAGTTCACGCCCTCCGAGCACGGCGGCGTGGTCAGCGAGCCCTCGAAGCTGTAGTAACCCTTCTCGACTGGCAGCAGTGCGGCCAGATCGAGGGTCAGGTCGTCTGCACTGATCGATTCGCCGGCCTTGGTCGGCATGTGCTCGAACACCGGGGCGTAAGGCACGTTGGCCTTGCCGAAATCGAACAGCACCGCCACCACGCCCAGCTGGCCGGTGGCATTGCGGTGGACAAAGTGGGCGACCAGGGGCTTGTGCTTGCCGTTCAGGGCCTCTTCGCTGGGGGTGTGGAAGTGGAACTGCAGCAGCTCGTAGCGCTGATCGGCCACCGTCAGGCTGTTGCCGGTCGGCAGGTTCACCTGGATCGTGTGGCCGTTGTTGACCACGGCTCCCTTGGTCGGGCTGTAGCCGAAGTCCAGCGATGGCAGCGCCACCTTCTCGGTCGCCGCGATGTTGACCGGGCTCTGGCGCTTGCCGGCCGAGCAGCCCTCGAAGGCCGTGTCCAGATGGGCCCAATGTTCCGGATTGTGTTTGCCCTTGTATTCCCAGTGCGGTGTGGCGCTGGAGGCTTGGGCGGCCCAGGAGGTCAGGAGCAGGGCCGACAGGATGGCGAAGCGGGGGAGCGGGGTGGTAGTGGACATGGTCGGGTTGAGGTGAATGAGAACGGCATGTTCTGGGACGCATGGCACCCGGCAAGGCCGGAAATCAGGCCGGTACCTGGGCTAGTCTTTGCGGCGGTCTGACTCAGACGTTTTCTGCCGTGCAGACCTCCACCGGCACCGCCATCTGCATGGCCCGTGGCAGTTCGTGCGGCCGGTCCAGTGCTGCGTGCATGGCGCCCACCACCGTCTGCGTGATGCGTGCCATCGGCGTGACCAGCACCAGATCGACCACACCGTCTACCAAGGCCGTGCGGTGCTCGCCGGTCAGTTCGTTGCAGACCGTGACGACGTGGCCGAGCGGGTGGCCGGGCGGCCGTTCGGCACGCAGGGCACGCACCATGCCGCTGGCCCCGCCGCCGCCCGCGTCGTAGATACCCGCCAGATCCGGGTGGCGGCGTAGCAGGTCGAGCGTGGCTTCGTGGGCGATCTGGGCGTCCTCCAGGTTCACCTGCGTGTCGAGGACGCGAAAGGCCGGTGCGTGTTCGCGCAGGTAGGCCCGAAAGCTCATCTCGCAGGCTTCGTGTCCGAGGTAGCGGTGGCTGCCGACGAATACCGCAACCGGCCCCGGTGCCTTGGCCAGCCGGCTCACCGCCCAGGCCGCCGTGCGTCCGCTCTTGCGCGGATCGACGCCGACGTAGCCCGCCCGCAACGGGGCGCTCAGGTCCGACAGCAGCGTGAAGACCGGTTTGCCCGCTGCGTGCAGGGTTTCGATGGCGGCGGTGACATGCGGGTGGTCGAGGGCGACGACGGCCAGCGCGTCCACCTCGCGCCCCAGCGCGAGCAACTGCTGCGCGATGGCGGCCGGCTCCAGGGCGTCCATGTACTCGATCACCGCAATTCCCGGCGAGGGATGCTGCGCCGTTGCGGCATTCAGCGCGCGCCCGAGTGCCTGGTAGAAGGCCTCATGCCGCCGCAGCAGGCAGAAGCCCAGCGTGCGCACCGTGCGGTCGGCGCGCTCCTGCAGGCGCAGGCGCATCAGGTGGGCGCCGTGGTAGCCGATGCGCTCGGCCGCCTCGATCACGCGCAGCGCGGTCGCCTCGCGCACCGGCAGGCGGCTGTTGAGCACGCGGTCCACGGTCGCCGTGCTGACGCCCGCGGCCCGGGCCACGGCGGTGAGGGTGGGACGCAGGCTCATCGGCGATGGTGCTCCGGGTATTCCCTGGGTATTGATGATGGAAATGACATGATGCACCACCGAATGCCTGATGCCTTCTGATGTGAAATGATGGATTTGGATTGTGAAGCACGGCGGTCGTCCCTAGTATCTGCACCATTCTGTTTTGGAAATTTTTTTCCAGGATGACGACCACGATGAACAGCACCGCAAATTCCACCCCGACCGCCGACGGACCCTGCCTCGACGATTACCTGCTGATCGGCGGGGCGGGTGACCGCGCTGCGGCGTCCGGGCTCGTCAATGGCGACTGGTACAAGTGCGCCGTGCCGCGGGCGCTGATGAAGGAGCTGATGAAGCGCGACGACGCCCACGCGATCCGCGACACCGCGCTGTGGTTCGCGCTGGTGATCGGGGCGGGGGCGCTGATGGCGTGGGCCTGGGGCACGGGGTGGTTCGTGCCGGCGTTTTTTCTCTACGCCACGCTGTATTGCGGCCCGGCCGACTCGCGCTGGCACGAGGCCGGCCACGGCACCTGTTTCAAGACGCGCTGGATGAGCGAGGCGCTCTACCAGGTGGCGTGTTTCATGGTGCTGCGCCGCCCGACCCGCTGGCGCTGGAGCCACGCCCGCCACCACACCGACACGCTGGTCGTCGGCCGTGACCCGGAGATCGCCGCGCCGGTGCCGACCGATTTCATGTCGATGGCGCTGAACTTCTTCGCGATCAAGAACGCCCCGACCGAGTACGCCCGTATCATCGCCAACGCCTGCGGGCGGCTTGACGAGGCAGAGAAGACCTTCGTCCCCGAGATGGAGTGGCCGAAGATGGTGCGCGAGGCGCGGATCTGGGTGGTGATCTATGCGGCGCTGATCGGCGTGGCGCTGTATTTCCAGAGCTGGTTGCCGCTGTTCTATGTCGGCCTGCCGTCGATGGCCGGGGCGTGGCTCTACAACTTCTTCGGCCTGACACAGCACGCCGGCCTGCCCGAGAACGTGCTCGACCACCGCCGCAACTGCCGCACGGTGAAGATGAACCCGGTGTTCCGTTTCCTCTACTGGAACATGAACTACCACGTCGAGCACCACATGTTCCCGATGGTGCCGTACCACGCGCTGCCGAAGCTGCACGAGGCGATCAAGGCCGACTGCCCCCCCGCCTACGACAGCACCGCCGAGGCGTACCGCGAGATCCTGCCCGCTCTGTGGCGCCAGCGCCGCGAGCCGACCTGGCACGTCGTGCGTCCGCTGTCCGCCCGCTCGGCCTGATCCACCCCCATCGCCATCGCCATGCCCGCGCAGTCGGGCACCCACCCCGGAGGTTCCCCCCATGCCCACCTGGCTCAACGTTTGCCCCCTCGACGACATCGATGACGAGGATGTCTCCCGCTTCGACCACGCCGGCCAGACCTACGCCGTTTACCGCGTGGACGGTCAGGTCTACGCCACCGACGGCCTGTGTACCCACGAAAAAGTGCATCTGTGCGACGGCCTCGTGATGGAACACGTCATCGAGTGCCCGAAGCACAACGGCCGCTTCGACATCCGCAACGGCCGGCCTCTCGGTGCGCCGGTGTGCGTGGCGCTGAAGACCTACCCGGCCAAGGTCGAGGGCGGTCGCATCTTCATCGAAGTCTGAGGCTCGCCACACCATGCCAGTGAACCCGTCTGCCCGTGCGATGGTGATCGTCGGCGCCGGCCATGTTGGCGGCCGTGCTGCCCAGGCGCTGCGACAGTTTGGCTGGACCGGCCCCATCCTGATGATCGGCGCCGAGCCACACCTGCCCTACGAGCGCCCGCCACTGTCCAAGGGCCTGCTGACCGGTGAGCAGGACGCTGCATCGTGCGCACTGCGCCCGGTGTCGGACTACGATGCCGACCAGATCAGCCACGTCGTCGCCTGGGTTGAGTCGATCGATCCGGTACAGCGCGAGGTGGTGATCACCGGCGGGCCGCAGCGCGCCGCACGGCGCATCGCCTACGAGGCGGTGTTGCTGGCCACAGGTGGCCACTTGCGGCGGCTCGACATCCCCGGCGCGGCGCTGCCCGGCGTGCTCGGCCTGCGCACGCTGGACGACGCCGCACAGATCGCCGCGCAGTTGCAGCCCGGTGCGCGGGTCGCCATCGTCGGCGGAGGCTTCATCGGACTGGAAGTGGCCGCGTCCGCCCGCCAGCGTGGCTGCGAGGTCACGGTGATCGAGGGGGCTCCGCGCCTGCTTGGCCGTGCCGTGCCGGAGGCAATCGGTGCCCGCGTGCTGGCACTGCACCGGGCGCACGGTGTCGAGATCAACCTCGGGACACTGCCGACTGCGTTCGAGCGCCAGTCCGATGGCGCGACACGGATCGTGCTGAATGACGGCACGGCACTCGTGGCCGACACCGTGATCGTCGGCATTGGCATTGCGCCGTCGGTGGAACTCGCCGTGCATGCGGGTCTGGCGGTGCAGCGTGGCATCGTGGTCGATGCGCAACTCGCCACCAGTGCGCCTGGTGTTTACGCGGCGGGCGACGTGGCCGAATTCCCCAGCCCGCTCAACGGCGCGCTGATCCGCCAGGAAACCTGGCAGAACGCCGAGACCCAGGCCCGCGTTGCCGCGGCCAACATGCTCGGCCAGGGCGTCGCCTTCGACGTGCTGCCGTGGTTCTGGTCCGACCAGTTCGACCACCAGCTGCAGGTCAGCGGCGAGCCGGCGCTCGGTGTGACCACCGTGACACGCCCGCTTGGCGAAGCGGCGCTGATCGACTTCCACCTCGACGCCACTGGGCGGCTGGTGGGCGTCAGCGGTTTCGGTCCGGTGTCGGTCGTCGCCAAGGAGCTGAAGCTGGCGCGGATGCTCGTCGAGCGGCGCCGCCAGCCTGCGCCCGAGGCGCTGGCCGATGTCAGCGTCAAGCTCAAGTCCCTTCTCTGAGAACTGAGAACCCCCCCATGAAAAAGCCCCAACGCCCGACGATCGCTGACCTGCGCGCCCTCAAGGGCCGGCGACAACTCAGCATGCTGCGTGTCGAGACGCTCGACGAGGCGGCGGCCGCGCAACAGGCCGGTGTGGACCTGGTCTCGGTGCCGCCCGCACTGCTCGGCCCGGCCTTCCGCGAGGCGGCGCCCACGCTCTTCGCCTTTCCCGGCCTCGAATATGGTGATTTCGTCAGCGCCGAGGAGTACCTGCGCGCCGCCTTCTCGGCCATGAAGGCCGGCGGCGATGCGGTCTACTGCGCGGCGAGCATGGGCATCGTGCGGCGCTTGCGCGAGGAGGGCATTCCGGTCTGCGGCCACACCGGCCTGATTCCCTCGCAATGCACCTGGACCGGCGGCTTCAAGGCAGTTGGCAAGACGCTGGAGACGGCACAGCTCGTCTACCGGCAGGTCAAGGCACTGGAAGAGGCCGGCGCGTTCGCCGCCGAAATCGAAGTCGTGCCGGCTGACATTGCCGCCGCGATCTCCCGGCGCACCAGCCTGCTGCTCATCTCGATGGGGGCGGGCGCCGGGGGCGATGCGCAGTACCTGTTCGCCAGCGACGTGCTCGGGGCGAACACCGGCCACATCCCCCGCCACGCCAAGGTCTACCGCAACTTCGCCGCCGAGCACGCCCGCCTGCAAGCCGAGCGTGTGGCTGCCTTCACCGAGTACCGGCAGGACGTGGACAGCGGCGCCTACCCGGAAGCCAAGCACAACGTCGCGGTTGCGCCCGAGGTGCTCGACCAGTTCACCCAGTTCCTCGACCAGCAGCCTTGAGTCCGTCCACACCATGACGTCACCGTCCTACATCCTCACGCTCTCCTGCCCGGACAAGCCGGGCATCGTCCACGCGGTCTCAGGCCTGCTGTTCGAGCATGGCGCCAACATCCAGGAGGCCGCCCAGTACAACGACCAGCA
>JBEANV010000661.1:0-9333 GCA_041165285.1 Pseudomonadota bacterium
GCCCACGCGGTGCACGGCCGTGGTGCGACACTCTGCACGCCCTACGACGGCTTCCACGGCATGGTGTTCACCGAGGAAAGCTCCGTCGGCGCCTTCGGCCTGCGGGCGCGGCGCGAAGGCCTGCGCGACCTCGGCGCCTGCATGAGCCCGCACACCGCGTGGCTGATCCTGCAGGGCATCGAGACGCTGCCGCTGCGCATGGCACGCCATGTCGAGAACACGCAGCGCATCGTCGAGTTCCTCGCCACGCAGCCACTGGTTGGCACCATCCGCCACCCCTCGCGGTCCGACCACCCGGACCATGCCCTGGCACAGCGGCTGCTGCCCAAGGGCTGCGGCGCCGTGTTCAGCTTCGACCTGCAGGGCTCTCGTCGGCAAGGACAGGCCTTCATCGAGGCGCTGGAGCTGTTCTCGCACTTGGCCAATGTGGGCGATGCGCGCTCGCTGGTGATCCACCCGGCCTCGACCACCCATTTCCGCATGAACGACGCGGCGCTGGCCGCGGCCGGCATCGGCCCCGGCACGGTCCGGCTGTCAGTGGGGCTCGAAGACTCCGCCGACCTCATCGACGATCTCCAGCGTGCCCTCAAGGCCGCGCAGAAAGCCGCGTGATGTCCATGTCCACCTCCGCGCCCCTCTACGCCTACACCGGCGGCCGCCCTTTTGATGCGGCCTTGCCCTGCGTCGTGTTCCTCCATGGCGCACTCAACGACCACAGCGTCTGGACGCTGGCGGCGCGCTGGTTCGCGCACCACGGCCACAGCGTGTTGGCGGTCGATCTGCCGGGACATGGCCGCAGCGCCGGGCCAGCGCTGCCGGACATCGAGGCGATGGCCGACGCCGTGCTCGCACTCCTGGCCGAGCGCGGCGTGCGCCGGGCGGCATTGGTCGGCCACAGCATGGGCTCGCTGATCGCGCTGGAAGCCGCCAGCCGTGCGGCACCGGGGGGAATCAGCCACCTCGTGATGGTCGGCACGGCCTACCCGATGCGCGTCTCACCCGCGCTGCTGGACACCGCGGCACAGGAGCCGCTGGTGGCCATAGACCAGGTGGTGACGTTCTCGCATGCATCGATGGCGGCCAAGCCGTCGTACCCTGGACCGGGTGCGTGGCTGCACGGCGTCAGCCGAGCCCTGATGCGCCAAGTGCTCGCACGCAGCGAAGGCGTGGCCGGGGTGGAACACAACCTCTTCCACCACGACTTCTCCGCCTGCGACCGCTACGCCCATGGGCTGGACGCCGCCGCGCAACTGCAGGGTGTCCGCTGCAGCCTCATCGTCGGTGCCCGGGACCGCATGACCGTGCCGAAGCAAGCCACCGCGATGGCAAAGGCCCTGGGCGCCGAGGTGCACACGCTGCCGACTGCCGGCCACGCGCTGATGATGGAAGACCCGGACGGACTGCTCGCCGCGCTGCGCACGGCGCTGGCGTGAACGGCCCGCCGTGGCCGGACCCGTGCGTCAGCGCGAAAGTGCAGCGCGGCGGGCAGGCACCACCGATTTCATCTGGCGGCGCAGTGCAACAGCCGAGGCGGCAGCAGGCCGCTCGTGCTGCTCCAGACGGAAGATGCGCACCGCCTCGGCCACCATCTCCGCCTGGGAGCCGACCGATCCAGCCGCACCGGTCAGCTCCTGCACGAGCGTGGCGTTCTGCTGGGTCAGCGTTTCCATGTTGGCCACGGCTTCGTTGATCTGCGAGATGCCGACCAGTTGCTCGGCCGCCCCGGTGCCGATGCCACCGACCAGCTTGCTCATCTGGCGCACGGCGGCGAGCGCCTCGTCCATGGTGGTACAGGCCAGATCGGTCTGGATCGTGCCGGTTTCCACCTTGCTGGCAGCGTCCAGGATCAGCTCCTTGATCTCCTGGGCCGCCACCGAGGTGCGCTTGGCGAGCTGGCGCACCTCGCCGGCCACCACGGCAAATCCGCGGCCCTGCTCCCCGGCACGCGCAGCTTCGACGGCCGCATTCAGGGCCAGCAGGTTGGTCTGCAGTGCGATGCCGTCGATGACCTGCACGATTTCCTGGATGCGCCGCGAGGCCTGGCTGATGGTCTGCATCGTCTCGGTGACGCGGTGCACGGCCGCCGTGCTGCGCGAGGTGATCTCGGCCGCCTGCAGCGCCATGCCGGCCACGCCGTGGGCGCTCTCGGCGCTCTGGCGGACCGTGGCGGTGATCTGGGTCATCGACGCAGAGGTCTCGACGAGGCTGGAGGCCTGGGACTCGGTGCGCTCGGACAGGTCCAGATTGCCCCGGGCCAGCTCGCCCGCCGTGCCGCGCAGCGAATCCACACCCGCCCGGGTGTCACCGACGATGGCCAGCAGATTGACCGCAAGCTGGTTGAGCGCACGCTCCAGCCGGCCACCAAGCCCCGCCTGGTCGGCCGGCAGCCGCCGGCTCAGATCGCCTGCCGCCATGCGGTTGGCAAACTGCAGCAGCCGCTGCATCGGCTGGATGGTCGTGGCACCAATGCGCCACGCGGCGATGGCCGCAGAACCAGCCAGCAAGACAGCACCCGCCAGCGCTCCGACCACGCCCGGACCACCGCCAACCATGCCCAGTTGCCCGGCAACCGTGCCAGACACGCCGCAACCCAGGCAGATCAGGAACAAGCGCGTGCTGGGGCTGATCGCCAGCCGCCGCCGGCTGCGTGCCCACCAGGTGTCCAGTTCTACCCGGCCGCTCTGGAGGCGAAGCCGGGGAAGGCCGCCCGAAGCCGAGCCCTCGCGCATCGACGCATAGAGCTGCTCGGCCACCTCGATCTGTTGTCGGCTGGCCTCGGTGCGGACCGACATGTAGCCTGCGGGCCGGTCGCCGTCCAGCAGCGGCGTGACGTTGGCCAGCACCCAGTAATGGTCGCCGTTCTTGCGGCGGTTCTTCACCATCCCGGACCACGGCTCGCCCCCGGCAATCGTGGCCCACATGTCGCGGAACGCCTCTTCGGGCATGTCGGGATGCCGGATCAGGTTGTGCGGCTGCCCGAGCAGCTCCTCGCGAACGAAGCCGCTGACCTCGATGAATGCAGGATTGCAATAGAGGATGCGTCCCTGCAGGTCGGTGGTCGACACCAGTGCCCTTCCTGCCGGGAAAGGATATTCAGTCTGGGTGACTGGCAAGTTGCTGCGCATTCGATACCCCCCGGTAACACGCTCGGCTCGATTCCGTCGGTTGACGGTCTGGCGAGAGGTTAGAGAGTCCGGGTGAACACGAACTGCGCAAAACAACCTGCTAAACGCAGTTGTTCGACATCGGCACTGGAGATTTCACGGAACCGCTGGCGCTGCCGGGCCGAGCGCCTCCGCGAGGCACATGTCTGCCAGACCCGTGTGCTGCCAGAACGGCTCGTCCTGCCAGCGTGCGGACAGCAACAGCGCCTGCACCAGCGGCGCCACTGGCGTACACGCCGGATCGACCAGCAGCACATGCCGCGCCAGCCCCGGCTCCGCCAGCGCGCCGACCCAGTCGAGGCGCTGCAGTTGCTCGACCACAGGCTCGACTTGCAAGGGATCGAGGTGGAGCCGCTCGCACAGCTCGACCAACGCAATGCCACGCGAGGGACTCTGCTGCGCCTGTGCCAGCTCGCGCAGGACGGTCAGCGCCAGCATGAAGCGCCAGCCCGGCGTGACCGCATGGCGCACCACGCGCATCTGCAGGCTCGGCGCGTAGGCGGCGATCACGGCGCCCAGCAGCACGATCACCCAGCCGAGGTAGATCCAGCTCAGCAGGATCGGCAGCGTGGCGAAGGCGCCGTAGATCGTGGTGTAGGTGGGCGCAAGGCCGAGGTACCAGGCCAGCCCGCGCTTGGCCAGCTCGAACCCGATCGCCACAAACGTGCCACCGAGCGCCGCATGGCTCCAGCGCACCTGGGTGTTGGGCACGAACTTGAACAGCGCCGACATGCCCGCAGCCATCAGGCCCAGCTCGATCAGCCCGAGCAGCAGCGACACTCCGCCCGGCAAGGTTTCGACCAAACCACGGGAGGCCGACACGGCGTACGAGGTCATCGACAGGCTGACCCCGAGCACCAGCGGCGCCAGCGTGGCCGTCGCCCAGTAGACCAGCACCCGCTGCGCGAGTGGCCGCGTCTGGCGCACGCGCCAGATGGCGTTGAGCGAGCGGTCGATGGTCAGCAGCAATGCAATTGCGGTGAGCACCAGCACCACCAGGCCCACAGCACCCACCTGGCTGGCCTTGCTGGCAAACAGCGTCAACTGCTTGAGCACCGGGCGGGCGATGGCGTCCGGCACCAGGTTCTGCAGGAAATACACCTCCAGCGCCTTGCGGAAGCTCGCGAACATCGGAAACGCGGTGAAGAGCGCGAAGGTCACCGTGGCCAGTGGCACCAGCGAGATCATGGTCGTGAAGGTAAGACTGCCGGCCGTGATGCCGAGTCGGTCTTCGCGGAAACGCTGGCGCAAGGTGCGCAGGGTGTCGAGCCAGGGCCAGCGCTGAAAGGCGGCCCAGCGACTGCTGAGTGGATTCATGTGGCTATCATGCCAAAGCTGAACCGACCACCCACGATGACCGAACCTTACGCCACTGTCCCCACTCCCGCCGTGCAGCGCAGCCGCTGGCTCTCTTTCGGCACCTGCTTGGCACTGCTCGTGCTGGGCCTGCTCTGGGAGCTGTCGCTGGCACGCACGGGCGCCGGCACGCTTGCCATCAAGGTCGTTCCGTTGGTGTTCGCCCTGCCCGGCCTGTGGCGCATGAAGCTCTACACCTACCGCTGGCTGAGTCTGGCGGTCTGGCTCTACGCGGCCGAAGGGGCTGTGCGTGTCAACAGCGCACCCGGCCGGGAAGTGCTGCTGGCGGGCACCGAGATCGTGCTGTCGGTGCTGCTGTTCACGGCCTGCGCCTGGCATGTACGGGCGCGGCTCGCGGCCGGTCGCCAAGCACCGGCGGCAGCCGCTGCGGCCTGAAAACGGAGCGTGTCCACCATGCAATTCAATGCGTCCACCCTGCCCACGCTGCTGGCCGATCTGCGCGCCGCCGTTGGCGAAGCCCACGTGCTGCAAGGCGGTGACCTGAGCGCCTACGAACGGGACTGGCGCAAACGCTGGCACGGCCGCGCGCTCGCGGTGGTGCGACCCGGCAGCACGGCCGAAGTGGCTGCGGTCCTGCGCGCCTGTGCGGGCCACGGCGTGGCGGTGGTGCCACAAGGCGGCAACACCGGGCTGGTCGGCGGTTCGGTGCCGGACGACACGGGCACGCAGGTGCTGCTGAACCTGGGACGGATGAACCGGGTCCGCGCCATCGACGTGGCCAATCTGACGATGACGGTCGACGCCGGCTGCGTGCTGCAGGCGGCGCAGGATGCAGCCGAAGCGGCTGGCCTGCTGCTGCCGCTGAGTCTGGCAGCGGAAGGCAGCTGCACCATCGGCGGCAACCTCTCGACCAACGCAGGCGGCACGCAGGTGCTGCGTTTCGGCAACGCACGCGAACTCTGCCTCGGGCTGGAGGTGGTGACACCGCACGGCGAGGTCTGGGAAGGTCTGAGCGGTCTGCGCAAGGACAACACCGGCTACGACCTGCGCCACCTCTACATCGGCAGCGAAGGCACGCTCGGCGTGATCACCGCAGCGGTGATGCGGCTGTATCCGCAACCGGCTGCGTCGATGACGGCGCTGGCGGTCTGCGAGTCGGTGGCCCAGTGCGTGGCGCTGCTGCAACTGGCGCAGGCCCGTGCCGCGGCCTCGCTGACCGGGTTCGAGGTGATGAGCGATTTCGCGCTGTCACTGGTCCGCAAGCATTTTCCGCAGATCCCGCAGCCGCTGCCGCCTTCGCCGTGGACCGTGCTGCTGGAAGTGTCCGACGCCGAAAGCGCCGAACACGCCCGGACCGTGTTCGAAGGCCTGCTGGAGGCCGCGGTGGAGGCTGGCGTCATCACTGACGCGGCGGTGGCGTCCTCGGTGGCGCAGTCACGCGCGATATGGCACCTGCGCGAATCGATCTCGATGGCGCAGGCCGAAGAAGGTCTCAACATCAAGCACGACATCGCCCTGCCCGTCTCGCGCATCCCCGCGTTCGTCGCCAGCACGGATGCGGCGCTGGAGCAGGCATTTCCGGGCGCGCGGCTCGTCAACTTCGGGCACCTGGGCGACGGCAACCTGCACTACAACGTGCAGGTGCCGGTCGGTGGATCTGCGGCGAATTTTCTGGCCCAGCATGAACACGCGGTCAATGCGCTGGTCTATGACGCGGTGCAGGCACACGGCGGATCGATTTCGGCCGAGCACGGCATCGGCGCATTGAAACGGGAGGAACTGGCACGGCGCAAGTCACCGGTCGCGCTGTCGCTGATGCGGGCGATCAAGCGGGCGCTGGACCCCGATCAGCGGATGAACCCTGGCCGGATGCTGGACTCCGGCGACCCTACTGCAACGGCCCGTTGAGTCCGTCGGGGATCGGCAGGTGGAAGACCTCGATCCCCTCGTCGCGCAAGGCCTGTGCTTCGGTGGGCGTGGTTTCTCCGCGGATGTTGCGGTGGTCGATCTCGCCGTGGTGGATGCGGCGGACTTCCTCGGCGAAGTGCAGTCCGACGTCTTCGGTGTTGGCCAGCACATGGCGCATGGCCTGCAGCAGCACCGCCTCGGCCTGCGCACGCTCCGGCGTCAGTGACACGGTGGTCGGCCGAGGTTCAGGTTTTGCTGGCACAGGTGCGGCAACTGCCGGCGCTTTGGCGCCGGACAGATTCAGACGGGGTGCCGACGGCATGCGCACCACATCGACATGCCCGCAAACCGGACAGGTCAACAATCCGCGGGATTGCTGCGACTGGTAATCGTCTTCCGAGCCAAACCAGCCCTCGAAGGGATGGCCCGCCGCACACTGCAGGTCGAGTACTTTCATGACCGAACGATTATCGGTCGCAGCCCCAGGCTTCGGCCGGTTTCCAGGTCAAAGCCCAGCGGCCTGCACGCCATTGCTGCAGCCAGAGCAAGGCGATCATGGTCTTGGCATCGGTGACGGAACCATCGGCCACCCAGCCTGACAGCTCGTCCTCGGTCGCGACGAATACATCGAGGAATTCACCGGCGTCCAGTTGCCGCTCACCGGCCACCAGCCCGCGTGCGAACCAGACCTCGATGCGCTCGCTGGAGTAGGCAATGGCGTTGTGCAGCTCGCCGGCATAAGCCCACTCGGCCGCGCGGAATCCGGTTTCCTCGAAGAGTTCGCGCACGCCGCAGACAATGCCCGGCTCGCCGGCTTCGAGCTTGCCAGCCGGGAATTCGAGGTAAGCACGGTGCGTCGGGTAGCGGTATTGCCGCTCCATCACCAGCCGACCGTCGTCGAGCACCGGCACGACCATCACCGCACCGGGGTGAACGATGTACTCGCGGTACGAAGCACTTCCGTCGGGCAGGGCCACGTCGTCCTGGCGCACCTGCAGGAAGCGCCCGCGGTAGACCTCGCGCGACTGCACGCAGACCTCGCGCAGATGGGCGTCGTCCGCGGGCAGATCGTTCAATTCCAGCAAGACCATGGAGAGGCGTCTTTCAGTGCTGCCGGCGCAGATGCCGCCACACGAATCCCGGGAAAGCGAGCGTCAGCATCACGCAGGACAGCACTGCATAGAACTGCCAGCCCTGCTCGGCCATCTGGCTGCTGCGGCCTTCCAGCCAGCGCCCCAGTCCGATCGTCAGTGCGGTATAGAGCATCAGTTCCAGCAGGTGCAACGCGACACCCTTGCGCACCTTGCGGGGTCCGAACGCAAAAAGCCGTTCGTTGAAGAACGGCAGATTGGCCAGCACCGCTGCGAGCAGCAGCACCAGCCAGACCGAAGCGGCCGATGACATCAGGTCGCCAGCGCCTTGACGATGGCCTGCGCGCACATCGCCATCAGGCCACCCGGCAGGATGCCAAGGATCAGGACGGCCGCACCGTTCAGCGACAGCACCGTGCGCGCACCGGTCGGTGTGACGATCGGGGACGTGTCGGTCGGCTCGTCAAAGTACATGACCTTGACGATGCGCAGGTAGTAGAAGGCACCGATCAGCGACATCGCCACCGCGAAGATGGCCAGTTGCAGGTGCATGCCGTCATTGGTCGAGATCAGCGACTGCAGCACGGCCAGCTTGGCGTAGAAGCCGACCATCGGCGGCACACCCGCCAGCGAGAACATGAAGATGCCCATCACTGCCGCCAGCATGGGGCTGCGGCGGTGCAGACCGGCCAAGTCGGAGATTTCTTCCGCTTCGAAGCCGGCGCGGGCCATCAGCATGATCAGCCCGAAGGTGCCCAGCGTCGTCACCACGTAGGTGATGATGTAGAACATGGCCGAGCTGTAGGCGTTGGCGGCCGACAGCGTGTTGCCGTTGACCACACCCGCCAGCAGGCCCAGCAGCAGGAAGCCCATCTGCGCGATGGTCGAGTAGGCCAGCATGCGCTTGAGGTTGGTCTGCGCAATGGCCGCCAGGTTGCCCACCAGCAAGGAACACACGGCCAGCACGACGAACATCTGCTGCCAGTCCACCGCGAGGCCCAGC
The DNA here is from genome assembly GCA_041165285.1 of Pseudomonadota bacterium. GTDB lineage: Bacteria > Pseudomonadota > Gammaproteobacteria > Burkholderiales > Burkholderiaceae_C > Sphaerotilus. The sequence goes on from JBEANV010000661.1 coordinate 8,484, forward strand.
ATGCCGTCCACCAGCAGGCGGATCGTCATGCCGAAGGCAGCAATCTTTGGCGCACCGGCGATCAACAGCGTCGCTGCCGTCGGAGCACCTTGGTACACGTCCGGCAGCCACATGTGGAAGGGCACGGCGCCCAGCTTGAACGCCAGACCGGAGACGATGAACACGAGACCGAACACCAGCACCTGGCGGTTGACCTCGCCCTTGCCGATGGCATCGAAGATCTTGCCCAGATCGAGCGAACCGGTGGCGCCGTACATCATCGACATGCCGTAGAGCAGGAAGCCAGACGCCAGCGCCCCCAGCACGAAGTACTTCATCGCCGCTTCGGTGGACTGCGCGTGGTCACGGCGCAGCGCGACCAGCGAGTACAGCGACAGGCTCATCACTTCGAGGCCAAGGTACAGCGTCAGCAGGTTGTTGCCAGACACCATGATCGAGATGCCCAGCAGCGAGAACAGGCTGAGCGTGTACAGCTCGCCCTTGAGCATCTCGCGGCTCTCGGCATAGGGCCGCGCATAGACCAGCGTCACGGCCACCGCGATCGTCGCGAACAGGGCCAGCAGGTGCCCCATCGGGTCGGTGACCACCATGCGGTTCATCGCGTAGTAGGTCTGCCCCTCGTTGAACGACACCCAGTGCATGGCACCCAGGCAGACCAGAGTCAGCAGGGACAGCACATGGGTCGGCGTGCGCTTGGGGTCGGTGACGAACAGGTCGGCCAGCGCGACCACGCAGGCCATCACCAGCAGGAAGATCTCGGGATACACCGCGAGCCAATTCATTGCAGTCATGGGGTGCAGCGCTCCAGGATCACAGTTTCGACACGCCAACGTGGCGGATCAGCTCGGTC
>JBEANV010000662.1:0-2863 GCA_041165285.1 Pseudomonadota bacterium
ACCCGGTGCGGTGGCCGTTGCACGCCAGTTAGAATCCCGAGACCACAAGGACTATTTCACATGAACCCGATCATTGGCAGCATCGTCGCACTCGTCACGCCGATGCATGAAGATGGCAGCGTGGACTACCCCAGCCTGCGCCGCCTGATCGACTGGCACATTGCCGAAGGCACGGCCTGCATCGGCGTCGTCGGCACCACCGGCGAATCCCCCACCGTGTCGGTGGAAGAGCACTGCGAGATCATCCGCGTCGCCGTGGAACAGACCGCCGGCCGCGTGCCGGTGATGGCGGGCGCTGGCGGCAACTCGACCCGCGAGGCCATCGAGCTGTCGAAGTTCGCCAAGGAAGTCGGCGCCGACTGCACGCTCAGCGTCGTGCCTTACTACAACAAGCCTTCGCAGGAAGGCATGTTCCAGCACTTCAAGGCCATCACCGAGGCCGTGGACATCCCCGTGATGCTCTACAACGTGCCCGGCCGGACCGTCGCGGACATGCTGCCCGAAACGGCACTGCGCCTGGCGAAGCTGCCCGGCGTGATTGGCATCAAGGAAGCGACCGGCAACATCGAGCGCGCCTGCTGGCTGGTCAAGCACGCGCCCGCTGGCTTCGGTGTCTACTCGGGCGACGACGGCACGGCCATCGCGCTGATGCTGATGGGCGGCCAGGGCAACGTGAGCGTCACCGCCAACATCGCCCCGCGCGCCATGGCGGACCTGTGCCGCGCAGCCGTTGCCGGCGATGCGAACACCGCCCGCGCCATCCATTTCAAGTTGTTGTCATTGAACAAGCTGCTGTTCGCCGAACCCAACCCGGTGCCGGTCAAGTGGGCGATGCAGCGCATGGGCCTGTGTGGCGGCGCACTGCGCCTGCCGATGGTGCCGATGTCCGACAGTCTGATCCAGCCCCTCGAAGGCGCGATGCGCGAAGCCGGTCTGCTCTGAGATGAAAAATCACCTGATGCCCCTGCGTCACCCCGCCCGCGCCACGCTGGCCACTGCCTTGCTCGCTTGCGGACTGGGCGGTTGCACAACGGTGTCGGACTCGTTCACATCGAGCAAGATCGACTACCGTTCGTCTGCTTCCACGCCTGCACCCACCCTGCAGGTGCCCCCGGATCTGACCCAGCTGTCGAACGATCCGCGCTACCAGCCGCCGGTGGGCGGAGCCGTCAGCGCCAATGCGATGCAGGCGACAGAAGCCAACCCGCAGGCCGCAACCACGACGCTGCGCGCTGGCGACGACGTGCGCGTCGAACGCTCCGGCAACCAGCGCTGGCTCGTGGTGCGCCAGACACCGGACCAGGTGTGGAGCACGCTGCGCACCTTCTGGCAGGACAACGGCTTCACGCTGACCACCGATACGCCCCAGGTCGGCGTGATGGAAACCGACTGGACCGAAAACCGCGCCAAGCTGCCCAACGACATCATCAGCCGCACCGTCGGCAAGGTGTTCGACAAGTTGCGTGACACCGGTGAGCGCGACCGCTACCGCACACGGGTCGAGCGCAATGGCCCAGTCACGGAGATCTACATCAGCCACCGCGGTGTCGAGCAGATTGGCTCCGTCGAGCGCATGGGCGAGTCCTTGCGCTGGCAAAGCCGGCCCAGCGACCCCGGGCTCGAAGCCGAGATGCTGGCGCGACTGATGCTCCGGCTGTCGGGCACCGACGAAGGCAACAAACCAGACAGCGTCAAGGCGGCGGTCGAAGCGGCCACCCGGTCGGTCGGAGCCACACCGTCGGCACCTGCTCGGGCACGGGTGATCGACCAAACCGCCGGCAAAGCGTTGCAAATTGACGACAACCTGGAGCGCAGCTGGCGCCGTGTCGGACTGGCACTGGACCGCAGCGGCTTCACCGTCGAGGAGCGTGACCGCGCCCAGAACACGTACCTGGTGCGGTACGTCGACCCGAAGCTGGCCGGCCAGGAAGATCCAGGATTTTTCTCCCGTGTATTCGGTGGCGCCCGCAAGGAAGATCTGAAGGGCACACGCTATCGCCTGAAATTGACCTCGGACAACAGCACGTCGAGTGCAGTTTCCATACTCGACGACAAGGGCGCAGCAGCCAAGGATGACGGGGCGCGCAATATCGTCCAGTTACTCGTCAACGAGTTACGTTGAGGTTTCAGGTACTGACGAAAAAAAGCCGCCCGGAGGCGGCTTTTTCATGACCGGACGGTTGCTTACTTGGAAGCAGCAGCGTCAACGGCAGCCGAAGCGGCACCAGCCACTGCAGCAGCAGCGCCGGAAGCAGCGTCAGCGACGGTGCCAGCGGCCGAAGCAGCGGCGTCAACCACTGCCGAGGCAGCCATCGAAGCGGCGGCGTCAACAGCCGGAGCGGCGACAGCAGCGACTTCTTCCTTCTTGCCACAGGCGGCCAGAGCAACAGCGGCGATCACGGCGGCCATCAGGAGCGACTTGTTCATGCTTTATTCCTCAGTCAAAGAGTCTAACAATTACCGGTAATTGACGGGCTCTCCGACTCGTTGCTTCAGCAGCATCAGGTCATCAAGCGCCTTCACGGGAATGAAAAGCTCGAGCATTTCCATACCCAGCCTTCCATTATACATAACGAAACCTACTCGGCTTCTTACGGTCCCCGGCTTGACCAAAAGCGCCCGACCCCTCACGGCCACCTATTCAAAGGCAGCGAAGCCGGACTGCTATGCGGCGCTCATGCTAACGCGCCGGCAAGGTCCGGCAGGCGTTCTCGCGTAGAGGCTGCCCCCAAGTGTTTCATTCCTGCGACGGCCGGGGGTGAATCCACCCGTCATCGCACCACTGTTCCAGCAGCGCGCGCACCGCGGGACTGGCCGCACGCAACGCCGCAGCGTCCAGACAACGCGCATCGGCCAGCCGTTG
>JBEANV010000663.1:0-3148 GCA_041165285.1 Pseudomonadota bacterium
ACAGCAGCCCCAATGCATCGCGGCCGCGCGACGTGCTGGGCACGCTGATGCTGGGCATCCTGGCGGGCAGCAAGCGCTACGCGCACATCGCCGGAGTCCGCGGCGACGCGGTGGCGGCCAGGGCCCTGGGCCTGCGTGGCATGGTCAGCGAAGACTCCGTGCGTCGAGCGCTGGCGGCGATGGCGCCCGAGGCCAGCGAGCCATGGATGCGCAGCGCACTCATGACCAGCGTACGCGAGGCGCTGGACCGGCCGTGGGTGCTGGACATGGACGCCACCATCAAGCCGCTGTATGGTCGCCAGGAAGGTGCCGAGGTTGGCTACAACCCGCACAAGCCAGGTCGACCCAGCCACGTGCTGCACACCTTCTGGGTCGGCAATCTGCGCCTGGTACTCGACGCGGTGCTCAGTTCGGGCAAGCAGCACACCTCGGGCCACGCCAAGGCGGCGATGGCGCGGCTGCTCGATGAACTCGGCGACAAGGCCCCGGCGCTGGTGCGCGGCGACTGTGGCTACGGCAACGAAGACATCATCGACGTGTGCGAACAGCGTGGCTTGAACTACCTGCTGCGCCTGCGCAAGACGGCCAACGTCAAACGGCTGATCGAGCGACTGTTCAGGCGCGAGGACTGGACGCGCGCCACCGAGGCCAGCCAGGGCTGGCAGGCCATCGAAGACGAGTTGCGCCTGAGCGGCTGGAGCAAGGCGCGCCGTGTGGTGGTGCTGCGCCGGCGCATCAAGCACGACATCGCGCTGACGGGCAAGAATCGCCGCGACAAGGAGGGCAGCAAGCAACTCGTGCTGGCGCTGCCACACGACGAAGTGCAGGACAGCGCGCAGGTCTGGGAGTACACCGTGCTGGCGACCAACGCGCAGTACGACATCGCTGCCATCGGACAGCTCTACCGCGACCGCTGCGATTGCGAGAACGGCTTCGACGAGTTGAAGAACCAATGGGGCTGGGGTGGCTTCACCACGCAGGACATGCACCGCAGCCAGGCCACTGCGCGCGCGGTGGCGCTGGTCTACAACTGGTGGAGCTGGTACGTGCGCGCGGCCAACCCGCAGGCCCGCCGCGAGGCGTTGACGAGTCGGCCGCTGCTGTTGGCAGCCGTGGGCCGCGCTACCAGCAGCGGCAATCAGACCACGCTGTACCTCACGCCGATGCACGCCGAAGCCGGGTTGATCAAGTCGATGATCGCCAATGTTCATGCGGCCATCCAGCACGTCAAGGCTGCTGCGCAGCAGTTGCCCAAGCTCGACCGTTGGCGGGTGCTGCTGGCCTACATTTGCCAGCGCATCGTCGGCCAGATAGGCCTGCCAACCCCGCCGCCAACGCTCTCGGCGCTCGGGTAACTGCCGTTTTTAGTCTCTAGACAGATGAGTTTTGACGTTTCTTGCAAAGACTTCAATGCGCAGCGGCCATAGCCGGGACGATGTTGAATCGCATGAGCGAGCACGCCGCGGCGATGGCGGCGCGGCCCAGGCGCGTCAAGTAGTAGCGATAGGTGTGGGTGACCTTCTTGATCAAGCCGAGTGCGCGCAGGCGTCTGAGCTGGCGCGTCATGGCCGATGGAGCCATGCCCAGTCGAGCCACGAGATCGGCTCTGCGCCAACCGTGGATGTTGAACTCGCCGTGCTGCAAGGTGCACAGCAGTTCGCGGTCGGTTGCGTTGAAGAAGTTCAGTCCCTTCACGGACGGTTCCGCGCCCACGCGCGGCTGGCTCAGCCGCTGCAGATCGCGCTCGCCGGCGCTGGGGTCGTCAAGGCTGGACAAGAACGCCAGGTAGCGCTGGTTGCAGCCCAGCAAGATCTCGCGCAGGTCGATCAGGCTGTAGATCGACTTCTTGAGCGGCGCCAGCTCGCGTGTGGCCGCCGCGCCCTTGTGTTCCACCTTGCGGTGGTGCTTGAAAAAGCTCACGTCGTTGACGGTGGTCTCCACCCGCAACACGCGGGAGAACTTGTCGTACACCTTGACCCCGGCCGCGCCCATGTAGTGCTTGATGCAGCGGCCTTCGATGCGCGTGGACAGTCGCGAACCGATCTCCTGGGCCAGCGTCGGCGTGATCTTCTTGCCCAGGAAGCCTGCCACGCGCGGTGCATCGGCGGCCAGCACCGCCTGACGCGAGATGGCGTCGTACAGGGGCACAAGAATCTGTTCGCTGCGGAACATCAAGTCGGTGGAGTATTCGGCTTGGCGGATGCTCCAGTGCCAATCGTCCTGGGCGAACACGTCGGCAACCGGGCACAGCCAGTGCGCATAGCGGGTGAGGCGCCGGTGAAGTTGTTCCGGGTTGAACATGTCAGCCAGGGCTTGAGCGCGAGCCAGATCGGCCACGCGCAAGAAGGCGTTGTCCTCCTGCAAGAACTCGATGCCCTCGCGCCCGAGGGAGCGCGCCAGGGCGCTGTGGCCGTTGCAGTAGAACTGCAACCCGAACGGCGCCCAGGTCGGCACGCGCAGGTAGCACAGGCCGAACTCCTCGTCGATGAAGTAGAAGTAGTAGTGCAGGCACTTGCCCTGATCGGCGCGCAGGTAGATGTGGCCGTTGCTCTTGTCCAGCCAGGGCTTGTAGCTCGGGCACGCCTCCATCGCGGAGATCACGTGAACCAGTCCCGGTGCGTCGCCTCGCACAGCCAGCACGCGCGCCACAAGGTCTTCCTTGCGGATGTAGCTCTTGTTGACGTGTTCGATCTGGACACCAGCGGCGTCGCAAACCTGTTGCGCACGCTCGCGGATGCGCTCGCGCAAGGGCTCGGCAAAGCGCGGGTAGTCGAAGATGCGGATACCGCGGGAGTAAAGAAAGCTCGTCATCCCGCCCGCGTAGCACGCCCCGGGCAGGGTGCCCGTCACGATGATCCTGTCGTAGCACGACAGCACGCCGTGAAGGTTCGCCGCATATCGATCCGTCAGTGCGGTCGCAGCCATGATCGATCACCTCGCCATCGGTTCGACGGGAATCGTATTACCTGTTTGGTTCCGGCTCTGCCGGCTTAGGATGAAATTCGATCCGCCGATCGCCGGAAAAGCCGATGTCGGATCGAGACGACAGCCAGGACATGGCGTTCGCCCGCCGTCTGGATTGACTTAGTAACAAAGTTACGGCCTAATTTGTCTTTAGGTTACAACGCGAGATTGCCATGAGAACTGC
>JBEANV010000664.1:0-4727 GCA_041165285.1 Pseudomonadota bacterium
TGGACGTGCTGTTCCGTTCGGTGGCCAAGGTCGCCGGAGAGCGCGCGATCGGCGTGATGCTCACCGGCATGGGGGGCGACGGCGCGCTCGCGATGCGCCTGCTGCGCGAGGCCGGCGCCTACAACCTGGCGCAGGACGAGGCAACCTCGGCCATCTTCGGCATGCCGCGCGAGGCGATTCGCGCCGGGGCGTGCCAGGAAGTGCTGCCGCTCGACGCGATCGGGCCGCGCGTGATGGCGCTGCTGGGACTCAGGCCAGAAACAAGCCCTGCAGATCGCTGAGGAAGTCGAAGCCCCGCGGGGTTGGCGCGGCGCGCTCCCAGTCGCGTTGCAGCAATCCGCGCTGCTCGCTCTGCACGAGCGCTGCCTCGATGCTCGACAGCGGCAGCCCGGTGCGGTCGCGGAACAGGCCCAGATCGAAGCCATCCTTCAGCCGCAGTGCATTCAGCATGAACTCGAAGGGCAGCGCCTTGCGGCCGACCTCCTCGTCGTTGGATACCGCTTGGCCGGCCATGGCCTTGGCCATGTACATCGCCGGCTCGCGCCAGCGCACCTGCCGCACGACCCGGTGCGGAAAACTCAGCTTGGTGTGCGCGCCCGCGCCGATGCCGAGATAGTCGCCGAACTGCCAGTAGTTCAGGTTGTGCGTGCAGCGGTGGCCCGGGCGCGAGAAGGCGGACACCTCGTAGCGCGACAGCCCCTGGGCACCGGTCATGTCCACGATCTGGTCGAGCATGTCGCTGGCGAGATCGTCGTCCGGCACCACGGGCGGATGCATGGCGAACAGCGTGTTCGGCTCGATCGTCAGGTGGTAGACCGACAGGTGTGGCGGCTGCAGCGCCAGCGCGGTGCGCAGATCCTCGGCCGCCTCGGCGAGCGTCTGGCCGGGCAGGGCGTACATCAGGTCGAGGTTGAAGGTGTCGAAGGCCTGCGCGGCTTCCTCGGCGGCAGCCAGCGCCTGCGCGCGGCTGTGGACGCGGCCGAGCGCCTGCAGTTTCGTGTCGTCGAAGCTCTGCACACCGATCGACAGCCGCGTCACCCCCGCGCCGCGGAAGGCGCGGAAGCGCTCGCGCTCGAAGGTGCCGGGGTTGGCCTCCAGCGTCACCTCGCAGCCCGGCGCCAGCGGCATCAGCGCCCGCACGTCGCTCAGCAGCCGCTCGATGCCCTCGGGCGAGAACAGGCTGGGCGTGCCACCGCCGATGAAGATCGACTGCACGCTGCGGCCCCAGACCAGCGGCAGCGCCGCTTCGAGGTCGGCACGCAGGGCGTCCAGATACGCCGCCTCCGGGTGCCCGCCGCTGGCCGCCTCGTGCGAGTTGAAGTCGCAGTAGGGGCACTTGCGTATGCACCACGGCAGATGGATGTAGAGCCCGAGTGGCGGCGGTGCGCCAAGCTGCAGCGTGCCGGGGCGCAGGTAACGCGCCACCACGTCGGCGCCATTGGCGGCCGACGCGGTGTCTGCGGCGGCCTGGGCCGGCTGGATCGGGATGAACTCAGCCAAGCTGCCACACCCCGCGCATGAGCGTCAGCATCTGCGCACAGGCCAGCGCGCGGTGGCTCTGGGCGTTCTTGACCTCGACCGGCATCTCGGCGGCGGTCAGGCCAAGACCGCTGGACAGGATGAACATCAGCGGGTCGTAGCCGAAGCCACCAGCGCCGCGCCGCTCGGACAGGATCTCGCCCTCCCAGCGCCCGAAGGCGATCAGTGGCTCGGGATCATCCGCCGAGCGCACGGCCACCAGCGCGCAGACGAAGCGGGCGCGGCGGGTAGTGGCGCCGTCGAGCGCGGCCAGCAGCTTGCGGTTGTTGGCCTCGTCCTGCGCTGCACGCTGTGCTTCGCGGTCGATGCCAGCGGGGAAATCGACCGCCGCGTAATGCGCCGACTGCACGCCCGGCGCGCCGCCGAGTGCATCCACGCACAGCCCCGAGTCGTCCGAGATCGCCGGCAGCCCACTCGCCGCGGCGGCGTGGCGGGCCTTGGCCAGCGCGTTCTCGATGAAGGTGTGGTGAGGTTCCTCGGCTTCCGGGATGCCCAGCGAGCCTTGCGTGACCAGCTCGACCGACACCGGCGCCAGCAGCGCGCCGAGTTCCTTCAGCTTCTTGGCGTTGTTGGACGCCAGCACCAGACGGTGCCGCAGCAGGCCCGCCACCGCCTCAGCCCGCGATTGGCGCGGACAGCGCCTGCTGCTGCAGCACGACGAGGTCGCGGATGCCCTTGTCGGCCAATGCGATCAGCGTGTCCATCTCGGCGCGGCTGAATGGCGTGCCTTCGGCCGTGCCCTGCACCTCGACGAAGCCGCCCGAGCCGGTCATCACGACGTTCATGTCGGTGTCGCAGGCCGAGTCCTCGACGTATTCGAGGTCCAGCAGCGCCACGCCGTCCAGCAGCCCGACCGAGATGGCGGCGACGTGGTCGCGGATCGGGGTTTCGGCGATCAGGCCCTTCGCCAGCAGCGTGGCGACGGCGTCATGCGCGGCGACGAACGCGCCGGTGATGGCGGCGGTGCGGGTGCCACCGTCGGCCTGCAGCACGTCGCAGTCAAGGGTGATGGTGCGCTCGCCAAGCTTCTTCAGGTCGAACACGCTGCGCAGCGAGCGGCCGATCAGGCGCTGGATCTCCTGCGTGCGGCCGGTCTGCTTGCCCTTGGCGGCTTCGCGGGCGCTGCGGGTATGGGTGGCGCGGGGCAGCATGCCGTATTCGGCCGTGACCCAGCCTTCGCCCGAGCCCTTCTTGTGCGGCGGCACGCGCTCTTCGACCGACGCCGTGCAGAGCACCTTCGTGTCACCGAAGGCGATCAGCACCGAGCCTTCGGCGTGCCTGGTGTAGCCGCGGGTGAGTTGGACGGGGCGCAGGGCGTCGGGGGCGCGGTCGTTCGGGCGGGTGGTGGTCATGTGGGGCAAGGATCGGGGGAAAGGGATTCAGCCGCGCTTCTGGGCGCTGCGCTTGATGGCTTCGTTGATCTCGCGGATCGAGCGTTCGATCTCGGCTTCGTCGAGCAGGTCGTCCGGGTTGCCGACGCCCGCACCCGCCTGGATGGTGGAGGCAAACACGTCGTCGCCGAGGGCGGTGGTCTCGATGCCGATGAGGGTTTCATCGTCCTCGGCGGATTCCCACTCGACAGCGATCACGGTGACGTTGTCGCTCTTCTCGCCCGCGATGCGCAGCGCGCGTTCGACCAGGTCCGGCGCGGCATCGGTGATGCTGGCGTCGGCGAGCGTGCGCGTGATCGTCTCGTCGTCGATCGCGCCCCACAGGCCATCGGAGCACAGCAGCAGCTTGTCACCCGCCTGGAGCTGGATGGGGCCGACCAGGTCGATCACCGGCTTGCCCGGGCTGCCCAGGCAGGTGAACAGCACGTTGCGGTTGACCTTGTCGCCGAGCGGCACGACGCCGTTGAGTGATTCCTGCAGTTCGGAGTAGGAGTGGTCGCGGGTGCGCGCCTGCAGCCGGCCACCGCGCACGAGGTAGAGCCGCGAGTCGCCGCAGTGCGCCCAGTAGGCTTCGCGGCCTTGCAGGATGCAGGCGACGATGGTGGTGCGCGGCGTGTCGAGCAGGGCGCGCTCGGTGGCGTAGCGGATGAGCTGGTGGTGGCCGGCGAGGATCGACTCGGTCAGGAAGCGGCGCGGCTCGCGGATCACCGGCTTGGCGTCGCGCTGGAACATCGCGGCCAGCGTCTGCAGCGACAACTGCGAGGCGACTTCGCCTTCCGGGTGGCCGCCCATGCCGTCGGCGAGCGCGAACAGGCCGGAGTCACGGGTGTAGCAATAGCCCATGCGGTCTTCGTTCTTCTCGCGCCCGCCGCGGCGGCTGATCTGGTAGACGGAAAAACGCATGGACAGGGGTTCCGAGGAAGGTTCCGGCGCGTCGGGGCTCACGCCTTGGCGCCGGACTTGATGTTTTCGAGCTGCAGCTTCAGCCGCTCGCTGAAGCTGAGCTTGGTGTAGCGGCGTTCGGTTTCCCTGGCGAGTTCTTTTTGGAGCGCGAAAACACTTTGCGGCCGCGCCAGCGGGTCCAGCGACATGCACCACTCGGTCACCTCGATGAGGTTGTCCGAATACACGTTGCGCAGCCGCGAGAGCGACAGGTTCAGGCGGTCCTTCTCGATGCGCTGCGGGGCGTCGTTCGGCGGGTAGCCCTGCATGCAGGCGTAGATGCACGCGCCGATGGCGTAGATGTCGGTCCACGGGCCGAGCTGGCCGTCACGGCGGTACATCTCGGGGGCCGCAAAGCCGGGGGTGTACATCGGCCGGATGAAGTTGCCTTCCTTCGACAGCACTTCGCGGGCGGCGCCGAAGTCGAGCAGCACCGCCTTGTTGTCGTTGCCGATGAACACGTTGGCCGGCTTGATGTCCAGGTGCAGCATCTTGTGCTGGTGCACGATGCGCAGGCCGCGCAGGATCTCGTCGAACAGGCTGCGGATGGTCGACTCGCGAAACACCTTGTCACGCTTGAGGTCGCGTGCGGTGACGATGAAATCCTGCAGCGTGTCGCCCTGCAGGTAGTTCATCACCATGTAAACGGTTTCGTTTTCGCGGAAGAAGTTGAGCACGCTGACCACGCTGGGGTGGCTGATCTGCGCCAGCGAGCGGCCTTCTTCGAAAAAGCTCTTCAGGCCCAGGCGGTACAGCGGCAGCTTGTCGGGCTTGACACGCGGGGTCAGTTAGCCGGGCGCGCGTTCGGCCAGCGAAGAAGGCAGGTATTCCTTGATCGCCACCATGTGGCGCTCG
>JBEANV010000665.1:0-5389 GCA_041165285.1 Pseudomonadota bacterium
CAGTTCCAGGTCGATGCCGAGGGCGAGGACGGCTGCGCCTGCACGCTGGTCGTGCTCGCCTGCCACCTCGACGGCTACGGCAACCTCTGTCAGTTCATCACCCGGCTGCGCACCGACACCCCCGAGAAAGGCCGCTACCAGCTCCCCCGCGCCGCCCTGTCCGGCCCTGCGCTGGCCGGCTGCCTGGTCCTGGCCGCACCGGCCCGCACGGCGACGCTGCCCCAGGTGCAGGCGCTGGCCGGGTGGCTGCAGCAGCACTTCGCCGACCGCTGCTGGCTGGTGGTGACCCTGCTGCGCCAGCTCGACGACGAACACTGGCTGTACACCCTGCGTCAGGCCAGCCGGCACAGCGGTGTCCCGCTGGTCGCGGCCGGCGACGTGCATCTGCACCTGCGCTCGCGCAAGCCGCTGCAGGATGTCCTCTGCGCCATCCGCACCGGCCGGCCGGTGGCCGACTGCGGGCTGGACCTGCAGCCCAATGCCGAGCGCCACCTGCGCCCGCGGCTGCGGCTGGCCCGGCTCTACCCGGCCGCGCTGCTGGCCGAGACGCTGCGGGTGGCCGAGCGCTGCCAGTTCTCGCTCGACGCGCTGCGCTACCAGTACCCGCACGAGCTGGTGCCGCCGGGTGAAACGGCCACCGGCTGCCTGCGCCGCCTCACCTGGGAAGGCGCGATGCGGCGCTGGCCGGCAGACCCGGGCACGGTGATCCGGGAACAGATCGACCACGAGCTGGCCCTGATCGCCGACCTGGGCTACGAACATTACTTCCTCACCGTCCAGGACATCGTCGCCTTCGCCCGGTCACGCGGAATCCTCTGCCAGGGGCGCGGCTCGGCGGCCAACTCGGTCGTCTGCTACTGCCTGGGCATCACCGAGGTGAATCCGCAACACCTGTCCACCCTGTTCGAGCGTTTCATCAGCCGCGAGCGCAACGAGCCACCCGACATCGACGTCGATTTCGAGCACGAACGCCGCGAGGAGGTCATCCAGTACCTCTACGCCAAGTACGGCCGCGACCGCGCCGCGCTGACCGCCACGCTGCACACCTACCGCCCCCGCGGCGCGCTCCGCGATGTCGGCAAGGCACTGGGACTCCCGCCCGAGTCCATCGACTGGCTGGCCCGCGACCACCGCTGGAGCGACGGCCAGCTCGCCCGCCCCGAGGGGCTGGCCGCCGCCGGGCTGTCGGCGGACGATCCGGCGCTGCAGCAGTGGCTGGAACTGGCGAAGACGCTGCTGGGCTTTCCGCGCCACCTCTCGCAGCACCCGGGCGGCTTCGTGCTGACCCGTGGGCCGCTGGACCGGATGGTGCCGATCGAGCGCGCCGCCATGCCCGGGCGCACCGTCATCGAGTGGGACAAGGACGACCTGGACGCGCTCGGGCTGCTCAAGGTCGATGTGCTGGCGCTGGGCATGCTCACGGCACTCCGCAAGACCTTCGACCTGATCGGCGCGCACCGCGGCGGCCCGGCGCCCACGCTGCAGGACATCCCCGACGACGACAAGGCCACCTACGACATGGTCTGCGCCGCCGACACCGTGGGCGTGTTCCAGATCGAGAGCCGCGCCCAGCAGGCGATGCTGCCGCGCCTGCGGCCCCGCGGCTTCTACGATCTGGTGATCGAGGTCGCCATCGTGCGGCCCGGCCCGATCCAGGGCGGCATGGTGGCGCCCTACCTGCGCCGCCGGCAGGGGCTGGAGCCGGTCAGCTATCCCAGCGAGGCGCTGAAAACAGCGCTGGGCCGCACGCTGGGTGTGCCGATCTTCCAGGAACAGGTGATGCAGATCGCCATGCTGGCGGCCGGGTTCACCGCCGGTGAAGCCGACGACCTGCGCCGCGCCATGGCCTCGTGGAAGCGCCAGGGCGATCTGGCCCGCTACCGCACCCGGCTGGTGGACGGCATGACCGCCCGCGGCTACGACCTCGCCTTCGCCGAGGCCATCTTCGAGCAGATCAAGGGCTTCTCGGCCTACGGCTTCCCCGAATCGCATTCCGCCTCGTTCGCGCTGCTGGTCTACGCCAGCAGCTGGCTGAAGTGCCACCACCCGGCCGAGTTCCTCGCCGGGCTGCTGAATGCGCAGCCGCTCGGGTTCTACAGCCCGGGCCAGCTCGTGCAGGACGCGCGCCGGCACGGCGTTGAGGTGCGGCCGGTCGAGGTCTGCGACAGCGCGGTGGACAGCACGCTGGAAGGCCCGCGGTCCGGCCCACCTGCCGTGCGCCTGGGGCTGCGCCTGGTGGCCGGGCTGGGCCGCGACACGGCGCAGCGCATCGTCGCCGCCCGCCAGGCGCAGCCCTTCATCGACGCTGACGACCTCGCGCGCCGCGCCGCGCTGACACGCCAGGATCTGTCGGCGCTGGCCGCCGCCGACGCGCTGCAGCGCCTGTCCGGCCACCGCCGCCAGCAGGTCTGGCAGGCCGCCGCGCAGCACCCGACCCCGCCGCTGTGGCGCGACATCCCGGTCGAGGAAGCCCCGTTCGCGCTGCCGGCCGCGCCCGAAGGCGAGGAGATCGTCTGGGACTATGCCGCGCTCGGCCTCACGCTGCGCCGGCATCCGCTGGCCCTGCTGCGCCCGCGGCTGGCCGAGCGCCGGCTGCTGACCTCGGCCCAACTGCTCGAACAGCCAGACCGCCGCCCCGTGCGCACCTGCGGCATCGTCACCGTGCGCCAGCAGCCCGGCACCGCGCACGGCACGCTGTTCCTCTCGCTCGAAGACGAGACCGGCACGGTGCAGGTCATCGTCTGGAAGCGGTTGCGCGAACGCCATCGGGCCGTGCTGCTGCACGCGCGGCTGCTGCTGGTGCGCGGCACCTGGGAGCGCCGCGACGGCGTCGGCCACGTCATCGCCGGCCAGTTCGAGGACCTGACCCCGCTGCTCGGCCGGCTCGCCTCGGGGACGAGCCGGGATTTCCGGTGAGCTGACGCGCGGCGCGCGGCCCCGCGGGAACACCACGCTGGGTTACACGAAGATTACGCCGCAGAATGGCCGGTGCCGATTCCGGTCACCTTCCGCCTCCAGCCGCCTGCCAGCCCGCCGCCGCCATGACCATGCCCACCCGTCCGCACCTCAATGCCATTGCCGGCCCCATCCTCGGTGAATTTCTCGTTGGCATGAGCGTGGCGATGGCCGGGCTGTGGCTGGCCTCGCAGACCTCGGACGTGGCGGCCGGCGCCTTCGGCATGACCAACCAGGTGATGGAGACGCTGTTCGTCGTCTTCCGCGTGCTGGCGATCGGCGTCGGCGCGGGGGTCACGCAGGCGGTCGGCGGACAGCGGCCCGAAGCGGCGCGGCGCACAGCGCTGGTCGGGCTCGGGGCCAGCACCTGGGCGGGGCTGTTCGTGGCGAGCTGGATGCTGCTGGCCAACGAGTGGACGCTGGACGTGCTGAACGCGCCGCTCGGGGTCAGCCGGCTGGCGGAGCCCTACATGCAGACACTGGCGCTGGCGCTGGTGCTGGAGGCCTACAACCTGACGATGGCCGCCATCCTGCGCGCCCACCTGCACGCCCGCGACACGCTGCAGGTCATGCTGGTGATGCACAGCGTCCACCTGGTGCTGGCCTTCGTCCTGATGCGTGGCGTGGGGAGCTGGGACGGGCTGGGGCTGTACGGCTACGCGGTCGGACTGACCGTGAGCCGCGTGGTCGGCCTCGTCATGCACCTGCGGTTCTGGCGCCTGCGGCTCAAGCTGGTGCCGCACAGCCGGGACTGGTGGGTCTGCCCCGTGCGGTCGCTGATGCCGGTGCTGCGCACGGGCGTGCCGGCGGCGTCGCTGGAGCTGGTCTACCGGATCGGTTTCATGATGTCGCTGGCCGCGGCGGCCAAGCTCGGCGTGCCGGCGCTGGCCACGCAGGCCTACACGCTGCAGACGCTGAAATACGTGGTGCTGGTGAGCCTGTCGATCGGCTGGGCCTGCGAGATCATGGTCGGTCACCTGGTCGGCGCGGGCGAGTTCCGCACCGCGCACCAGCTCGTCCGCAAGGGTCTGCGCAACGGCATGCTGGCCTCGGGGGCGCTTGCGCTGCTGGCGGCGACGGGCGCGCCGTGGCTGATGCGCGCCTTCACCCGTGATCCGGAAATCATCGACGCCGCGCAGACCCTGCTGTGGATCGCCTTCGCGCTGGAAACCGGCCGCGTGGCCAACATCGTCGTGCTCGGCGCGCTGCGGGCCACGGGCGATGTGGTCTATCCGGTCGCGGCGAGCATGGCCTCGCTGATCCTGGTGCTGGGCGTGGGCTCGGTGGTGCTGAGCCGCTACTTCGGCCTGCCGGGCATCTTCATCGCCTACGCCGCCGACGAGTGGATCCGCGGCACCATCCTCTTCCACCGCTGGGCCACCCATGGCTGGGTCCACCATGCGCGGGAGATCTACCAGCGCATGCGCACACCGGGGGCGGAGACGCGGTTCTGATTCGTTTCAAGGCCGTGAACTTCGACACACCCGCTTGATACACCAGCAACGTGGCAGCGCGAAAAATCGAGCACCTCCACATTGACCAGAATCAAGCCATGGCTCACCACCCGCACGGCCTCCGCCACGACCTCGAACAGATGGACCTCGCCCGCATCGCCCAGCGCCGACGCGCGCTGCGGATGCTGGGCGGCATGGCGGCGGGCGCCCTGCCGCTGATCGGCTGTGGCGGTGGCGACACCGCTAGCGCAGCCACCACGGGCACCGGGACGACCACAGGCACGGGCACGGTCTCGTCCTGCTCCGCCATTCCGAGCGAAACCGCCGGCCCCTACCCCGGCGACGGCACCAACTCCAACAGCAGCGGCGTGGTCAATGTGCTGACGCAGAGCGGCATCGTGCGCAGCGACATTCGCAGCAGCTTCAACGGCCTGAGCGGCACGGCGGGCGGCGTGCCGCTGACGGTGACGCTGCGACTGGTGAACACGGCGGCGGCGTGCGCCGATCTGGCCGGCTACGCGGTCTACCTCTGGCACTGCACGGCCGACGGCGGCTACTCGCTGTATTCGTCCGGCGTCACCGCGCAGAACTACCTGCGCGGCGTGCAGGTAGCGGACGCGAACGGCCAGGTCACGTTCACGACCATCTTCCCCGGCTGCTACAGCGGGCGCTGGCCGCACATCCACTTCGAGGTCTACCCCAGCCTGTCGGTGGCCACCAGCGGCAACAACGACGTGCGCACCTCGCAGCTCGACCTGCCCTCGTCGGCCTGCACGCAGGTCTACGGCGTGGCCAGCGGCTACTCGGCCAGCGTGTCCAACTTCAGCGCCATCTCGCTGACCAGCGACAACGTCTTCAGCGACGACGCCGGCGTGAAGCAGGTCGCCACCGTCACCGGCAACGCCACCAGCGGCTTCGCGGCGACGCTGACGGTCGGCGTCTGAAGCTGGCGCCTCAGACCACGCGCACGGAGAGTTCGC
>JBEANV010000666.1:0-4884 GCA_041165285.1 Pseudomonadota bacterium
GAAAAAGGACAGTTCCAGTCAGACACCGACCATTCAGGTGATGGACCGCATGTTCACGCTGTTGAATGTGCTGGCCGCGCACCAGGATCCCGTCTCGCTGAAGCTGATCAGCGAGCAGACCGGCCTGCACCCGTCGACAGCGCACCGGATATTGAACGATCTGGCCATCGGTCGCTTCGTGGACCGACCTGAAGCGGGCAGTTATCGCCTCGGGATGCGACTTCTTGAACTGGGCAATCTTGTCAAGGCCCGGCTGGATGTGCGCGATGCGGCACTCGTCCCCATGCGCGAACTCCACAAGCTGACCCACCAGCCAGTCAACCTGTCCGTGCGGCAGGGTGACGAGATCGTCTACATCGAACGCACGTATTCCGAGCGTTCGGGCATGCAGGTGGTGCGCGCCGTCGGCGGGCGTGCCCCGTTGCACCTGACCTCCGTCGGCAAACTCTTTCTGGCGCATGACGATCCGCAGCGGGTGCGCAGCTACGCCACACGCACCGGTCTGGCTGGCCACACCCGCAACAGCATCACCGACCTGCCCATGCTGGAGCGTGAACTCGCCCGCGTGCGCCAGACCGAAATGGCCCGGGACAACGAAGAGCTGGAACTGGGTGTGCGTTGCATGGCCGCCGGCATCCACGACGATCAGGGCCGGCTCATCGCCGGACTGTCGATCTCGGCACCGGCTGACCGCCTGGAAGAAAGCTGGTGCGACAAGCTGCGGGACACGGCTGCGGCGATTTCCGCCGCACTCGGACACCATCAACCCTGACGGGCCACCCAGCTCAGGACACCGACCCCGCACTGACAGGGGGATGTGCTGGCGTATGCTTGGCCGGACGAACCGACTCCGACGACTCCAGCCAACGACGCACCCGTTCCGCATCACCCAGACGGGAATACTTGCCCGCGGAGTCCAGGAACACCAGGATGAGTTGCCGCCCCGACAGCCGGGCCTGCATCACCAGGCAGCGCCCCGCCTCGACGATGTAGCCGGTCTTCTGCAATCCGATTTCCCAGGTCGGGTTGCTGACCAGCTTGTTGGTGTTGTGGAACTGCACAGTGCGGTGGCCGAGTGCGACTTCCAGCTCCGGCGAGGTCGATAGCTGCCGCAAGAGCGGGTAGCCGTACGCCGCCTTGACCAGCCGTGCCAGATCGGCCGCGCTGGACTGGTTGTCGCTCGACAGGCCCGTCGGCTCCACATAGCGGGTACCTGTCATGCCCAAGGCTGCTGCCTTGCGGTTCATGGCTGCCACAAACGCGGCAAGCCCGCCTGGGTAGTGGCGCCCCAACGCATTGGCGGCACGGTTTTCAGACGACATCAGCGCCAGATGCAGCAGCTCGCCCCGGCTGAGTTCGGAGCCAATCACCAGGCGCGATCGACTGCCCTTCTCGGTGTCAATGTCCTCGTCGGTCACACGCAATATGTCGTCCATCGGCGCCTTGGACTCCACCACCACCAGCGCCGTCATGAGCTTGGTCAGCGACGCAATCGGCAGAACGGCCTGCGAGTTCTTGCTGAACAGCACTTCCGAAGTGTCTTGGTCGACCACCAAGGCCACGCTGGATTTCAGATCAAGAGGATCTCGCACCGCGTGCAGACCACTTGCTTCACCAAAGGACAGGCGCGGCGGCTCGGCGGCCTCCACCATCTGTGCCCGGCTGCGCCCTGCATTGCCACGCCCCGCCGATTTAAGCGCCGCCGTTCGCAGACCACTGCGATCACCCATGGCCTTGCGGGCCTTGGTCGCATGGACTTCAGCCTTGCCGGTGCGCGGTGCAGCATCTGCCGCACCGGACATCGCTACCCATATCCCCAGCAGCAATGCCACCCACTTTGAAGCAGCCCGCGCCCCACTTAGCTTGTTTTGATTCACAAAATACCTTTGGATACCGCACGACAGGGAACTGATTTCAGTCTAGGTTAAGGAAACACATTCCTACAAGGCCTGCAAGCCCCGATGATTTTCAGTTTTGCACCCCTGTTCGCGCGATACCCATGTCAACCCTGCGCAGCGACGCGCTCGGCCTTGCTGTGCAGCTTGTTCAACGCGGCCAGGTAGGCCTTGGCTGACGCGACAACGATGTCCGGATCTGCACCCACCCCGTTCACGACGCGGCCGCCATGTTGAAGCCGAACCGTGACTTCACCCTGTGACTCCGTGCTGCCGGACGTGATGGCATTCACGGAATACAGCAGAAGTTCAGCCCCCGAGGCAATCTTCGATTCGATCGCCTTGATGCTGGCATCGACCGGGCCGTTGCCGTCGGACTCGGAGTGGTACTCGGTAAGACCTGCCGCAAACGCCACCTTCGCGTGCGGCCGCTCACCCATTTCGGACTGCTGTGACAACGCGAGCAGGCGGTAGTGCTCCACGTCAGCGCTGACGCTCTCGTCGTTGACCAGCGCAAGGATGTCCTCGTCGAAGATCTCGCTCTTGCGGTCGGCGAGGTCCTTGAACTTCATGAACGCGGTGTTGACCTCGGCCTCGGAGTCCAGCGAGATGCCGAGATCCTGCAGGCGCTGCTTGAACGCATTGCGGCCCGAGAGCTTGCCCAGCACGATCTTGTTGGCGGCCCAGCCCACGTCCTCGGCGCGCATGATTTCGTACGTGTCACGGGCCTTGAGCACGCCGTCCTGGTGAATGCCGGAGGCGTGCGCAAATGCATTGGCACCAACGACCGCCTTGTTGGGCTGCACGACAAACCCCGTCGTCTGCGCAACCATGCGGGAAGCAGGCACGATCTGCGTGGCGTCGATGCGCAGGTCCAGATCGAAGTAATCCCGGCGGGTCTTCACCGCCATCACGATCTCTTCGAGCGAGCAGTTGCCCGCGCGCTCGCCCAAGCCGTTGATGGTGCATTCGACCTGGCGTGCGCCGCCAATCTTTACGCCGGCCAGCGAATTTGCCACCGCCATGCCCAGATCGTTGTGGCAATGCACCGACCAGATCGCCTTGTCCGAGTTCGGCACGCGCTCACGCAGGGTCTTGATGAAATTGCCGTACAGCTCCGGAATCGCGTAGCCAACGGTGTCCGGAATATTCAGCGTGGTCGCACCCTCGTCGATCACGGCCTCCAGCACACGGCACAGGAAATCCATGTCCGAGCGGTAACCGTCCTCAGGCGAGAACTCGACGTCACCGCACAGGTTGCGCGCAAAGCGAACCGACATGCGCGCCTGCTGAAGCACTTCCTCGGGCGTCATGCGCAGCTTCTTCTCCATGTGCAGGGCACTGGTGGCGATGAAGGTGTGGATACGCGCCGAATTCGCGCCGCGCAATGCTTCCGCGGCACGGGAGATGTCGCGGTCGTTGGCACGGGCCAGCGAGCAGACGGTCGAGTCCTTGATGACCCCGGCGATCGCCTTGACGGCTTCAAAGTCGCCGTTGGACGATGCGGCGAAACCGGCCTCGATCACATCGACCTTCAGCCGCTCCAGCTGGCGGGCAATGCGCAGCTTCTCGTCACGGGTCATCGAAGCGCCGGGCGACTGTTCGCCGTCACGCAAGGTGGTGTCAAAAATGATCAGTTTGTCGGTCATCATCATCTCCATTGAAAACACCAACGCTGCCACTGGAATCCCGAAGGACAAAAGAAAACGGCCCGCAGCGTTGTGCCATGCGGGCCGTCGATCCAGAAAGGGGGTACAGGAATGTACAGGTGTGACTGGTCAGCGCGCCCGAGGCACTTCGGTTAGAAGCAGCGGTAGGGAGAAAACGCCGAAAGTCATTTGATTACTATAGCACGCGTCAACCTGCGAGCCATGCCACTTGCTCAGCGGTGCAGGCCTTCCTCGTCGGGCTCGTAGGTCGAGGTGGCGATCACGCTGACCGGCCGGCCGCGTGATTTCTTGATGCCGTAGACAACGTAGCCAGACAGTCCGTAGACGATGAACACGCCGAACAGCACCAGCGGTGGGTGATAAGTGATGACCGCGATGCCCAGGGCAATCGCGACGATCACGATGAACGGCACCGTGCGCTTGAAGTTCACGTCCTTGAAGCTGTAGAACGGCACGTTGGTGACCATCGTCAGCCCGGCGTACAGCGTCAGCGCAAACGCCACCCAGGTCAGCCACGGGATGTCGCGCACCCCCTTGTAGCCCATGTCGTCCATCACCCAGATCAAGCCGGTGACCAGCGCGGCGGCAGCCGGGCTGGGCAAGCCCTGGAAAAAACGTTTGTCGACCACACCAATGTTGGTATTGAACCGCGCAAGCCGCAGCGCCGCACCCGCGCAGTAGACAAACGCCGCCAGCCAGCCGAGCTTGCCCAGACCGCGCAGTGCCCACTCGTAGACGATGAGCGCCGGGGCAGCACCGAACGAAACCATGTCGGCCAGGCTGTCCATCTGCTCGCCGAATGCGCTCTGGGTGTTGGTCATGCGGGCGACGCGGCCGTCCAGGCTGTCCAGCACCATCGCGCAGAACACGCCGATCGCGGCCTGATCGAAGCGCCCGTTCATGGCCATCACGACGGCGTAGAAGCCCCCGAAGAGGCCTGCCAGCGTGAACAGGTTGGGCAGGATGTAGATGCCTTTGCGGCGGGGACGATTCGGGACCGGCCCGTCCAGCTCATCAAGGGGATCAGTACGCACAGGCGATGTTGGATCGTTCATGACCCGATTATCGCGAAGCGCGGGCATGCACGTACACCCAAGGATCCGTCAATCGCATTTGCGCAGCAGGATTGTCGACCTGCTGCCCCTTCAGATCGAAGAGATGCAGGTCCTCGAAACCGTGCGCCAGCGTCTGCCGCACCAGCTCCCTCGGTCGAACGTAGTAGTTGCAACCGCCAGCCAGCGGGTCAATCAGCTCGGCCCACGCGCGACCATCGATCGGCCATACCCCGCGGTTGATGCGCCGCATGTGCGACCAGAATC
>JBEANV010000667.1:0-5913 GCA_041165285.1 Pseudomonadota bacterium
CAGCCGCGGATCGAGGCCCCAACCTCGTGGCCGGTATCGCGCACCACATCGAGCGCCTCGTCGAACAGCGCACTCGCCAGCGCGAAGTCACCGCGGTCCCCCTGCACCGCCGCGAGGCAGGCCAGCGTGTAGGCCAGCCCCACGGCCGTGCCGCGGCCCGAGCGGTGCTGGCGCTTGATCTCGGACGCCTCGCGCAGGAGCTGGATGGCCGGCTGGTAGTCCGCCGACGACGCCAGCGCCTGACCAAGCGTGGCGCAGATCTGCACTTCCAGCGGCCCGTCGCCGACCTGGCGGGCCAGCGCCAGTGCGCGTTCTCCCTTCTGCACGCAGGCTTGTGACTCGCCGAGCGCGTAGTGGATGTAGGCCAGCCAGTACAGCGCCTTGGCCTGCGTGCCGGCGTCCTCGGTGAGTTCGGCCAGCTCCACGGCGCGCCGGAACAGCACCAGATCCTGCCGGGAGGCGTCGAACACGCAGGCCAGCCCGAGGCACTGCGACAGCCGGATCCAGTGCAGCATCCGCTCGCGTGTCGGCGGCAGCTGGTCCAAGGCCACCAGCGCCGCACGGAACTGCACCCGCGCCCGGTCCAGCGACGACGCCGCGAGCGCCTTGTGTCCCGCCAGTTCAGCGAAGCGGGCCGCCAGTTCGGTCTGTCCCCCTGCGCCGTAGTGGTAAGCCAGCACTTCGAGTGCCTCGTCCGAGTCGCCGGGTGGGCGGTGCTGCTGGATGGCCTGGGCGATGCGCAGGTGCATCGCGCGGCGCTCGTGCATGCCGACCGAGTCGTAGATGACATCCCGCGTGATGCCGTGCTTGAACCGCAGGGTCTCGGCCCGCTCGCCAGGGAAGATGAAGTCAAGCTCGGCCAGCGCCCGCACCAGCGGGTGGTCGCCGCCACAGCCGGTGACCACCTCCAGCAGCCAGGTCGGCACGACGTTGCCGATGACAGCCGCCGCCCGCAGCAGCTCGATCTGCGTGGCCGGCAGCCGCGACAGGCGCGACTCGATCAGGATGTCCAGCCACGCCGCACCGCCGTGGGGGCGCCCGACCGGGCGCTCGCCGTCCGGCTGCGCCATCGAATGGCACAGCTCCTCGATGAACAGCGCGTTGCCACCTGCGTAACGCTGGATGGTCACGGCCTCGAACGGGTCGATGCCGGGCAGCAGGTGCTGCACGGTCTGCACCGCCTCGGCGTCGTTGAACGGGAGGAGGGGCAGTGCTTCGGCGCCGATCAGGTTGAGGTCGGACGGCGCCAGCTCACGCGCGGTGAGCAGCACGAGGATCGGCAGGCCGTCGATCGCACCCACGGCCGTCAGCGTCTGGCGCGAGGCTTCATCGGCCCACTGCCAGTCGTCCAGCGCCAGCACCAGCGGCTGCTGGCGGGCCAGCGCGGCCATCAGGTCACGCAACGCGCCGATCAGTGCCTCGGCCACCAGCCGCCGCGGCGGCGCGCCGAACACCGCCACCGGGTCTGGCAGCGACAGCGCACGCAGCAGCACGCCGCGGTGCGCGGCGAGCGCCGGGTCGATGGCGGCCAGGCGACGCTCGACCTCGGTAGCAGCCAGCGCGGGAGCTTGCCCGTGGGTGAGCCCGAACAGCTCGCGCAGCATCTGCAGGAAGGGCTGGAAAGGCTCGGCACTGAGCTGGTTCTCGCAGTCGCCACGCACCACGTGGCAGGCCTGTGGTGTCTGGCGGGAGAGGAACTCCTGCACCAGCCGGGTCTTGCCCACCCCGGCCGCGCCCAGCACCGCGACACAGCGCAGGCGACCGACCTGGACCTGCCCCAGGCGCTGCGCCAGCACGTCCAGCACCTCGCCGCGACCGATGAAGGGCAGCAGGCTGCGCCGGCGCCGGGCCTGCTGGCGGCCGGTCTCGCCGGCCCGCCCTAGGATGCGGTAGGCGGACATCGGCTCGGCTCGGCCCTTGACGCTCACATAGCGCAGCGGACTGGTTTCGAAGTAACGGAACTCCGGGCCGAGTGCTTCCTCACTGACCAGAACCTCGTCACGGCCAGAGGCCTCGCACAGCCGCGCAGCGAGGTTGGGCACCGTGCCCATCAGATCGAAGCGGCCCCGCACGGCATCGCCGTCGTCCAGCAGCACCAGCCCGGAGTGGATACCCGAGTGCAGCGCCAGCGACAGGCGTGCCCCGGTGCCCGTGTCCGGCGCCATCGCACGCACGACCCCGTGCAACTCCAGCACGGCCTGTGTGGCACGGCGGGCGTCGTCTTCGCGGGGGCTCGGGTAACCGAAGATCGCCAGCACGCCATCGCCCTGGATGCGCGTCACTGTGCCGCCGTAGCGGGTCAGCACCTCGGTGTAGGCCTGGCGCAGATCGGCCAGGATCTCCGCGTACCACTCCGACTCCATCGAGCCACTCAGGCGTGTCGAGTCGCACAGATCGGAAAACACGACGGTCAGGTACCGGCGATGTTGCCCCCCGGGAGCCGTCATCGCGTCTGTGGTCTGGTCATTCATGTTGTCCCAACGGGTTCAGTGCCTAGGTTCTTGTCGATTCTGGTGTCGATTATTTCTCCGCCCAGACCCCACCTCGGCGTCATCAGAACTGGGGACATGCCTTGCAGTGGCGCAATGCCGTTACATGTGAAAAAACGTAAAAATACCCGGGCCCATTCAGTGTGACTTTTTTCACACAAACAAGGCAAGCAGTACCTGCCATGCCCAAACGCACCACCACCACCACCACCACCACGGCCACCGCCACTGTCTTCGGCGACCACCCCCCCGCTCTGCTGGGCCTCCGCCCGATCCGCTTGCTTACAGGACTCTCTGACGAGATCCTGACAGATATCGCACAGGCCGCACAGTTCAAGCGGTACCGACGTGGTCAGACCATCCTGACACGGGAGGACCAGGAGCGGGACTTGTGCCTGATCAGCGCGGGCCATGTCCGCGTGATCATGCTTTCGCCTGGCGGCCGTGAAGTTCGCTTTCGCGATATCGCCGACGGGGGCGTCTTCGGAGAAATCGCCGCGCTCGACGGCCGTCCGCGCTGCGCCACGGTGCTGGCGCTGGAAGACACGCTGCTGGTGTGCATTGCGCCGGAGGCACTCGGCCCGCTGCTGCAGCGCCACTGGCCGATGTGCGAGCGCCTGTTGCGCGGGCTGGCGTCCTCGCTGCGCCACCTGACCGAGCGCGTCTACGAGCTGAGCGCGATGAGCGTGCAGCAGCGCCTGATCGCCGAACTGCTGCGCCAGGCCCGCCCCGCACACGACGGCGACGCCCGTGCCCTGCTCGACCCGGCACCACGCCACGCCGACCTCGCCGCCACCATCGGCACCAGCCGCGAGCAGGTCAGCCGCGAGCTGGCTGCACTGGCGCGCGACGGACTTGTCCTGCGAGACGGCGAGGGCCTGCGTCTGCCTGACGTGTTCCGGCTGTCGGACCGTCTGGACGGGTTGACAGTCGCCGTCTGAAACATCTTGCTTCACATTGGGTGTGCGTTTTGTCACGTACCAGGGGGAATCCGGCCTCCTAGACTCGTTCCGTCGATGACCTCACCGGAGCCTGCACGTGACCCCAGCCACACCAGGCGGACTGGTCAACATCCTCGCCGCGACGCGGATGCTGCTGGGCGCGTGGGATGCAACGCTGTCGCACTGGGAGGCACCTGCGGTTCCGCTGGAAAGCCCCGCCGAGCCTGCGCCGGTGCCTGCGGCGCCCTTGCCGCTTCCGGCTGAGCCAGCCGCCGCAGGCGCAGTCTCGTCCGCGTCCCTGAGCGTTCAGATGCTGGATGGGTTGCAGATCTGGATCGACGCCCGACCGGCACAGGATCTGCCACGCGGCAAGGCACGCAGTCTGTTGATGTATCTGCTGCTGCACCGGCGCCGTGCGCTCTCGCGGGCCCGCCTGTGCCAAGTGTTCTGGTCGGATGCAAACCCGGCGGCTGCACGCAACAACCTGCACGTCAACCTGCACCGTGTGCGCCGCCACCTGCACGACGCCCGATTGCTCCACCACGGCGACGAGGGCTACCGGATCGTCACCACCGGCGACAGCTGGCTCGATGTCGAGCAGTTCGAGGCCCAGGCCCGTCAGGCCGAGCAGGACGATCTGGCAGGCCAGCCTCTGGCCGCCATCGCACACTACGAGATCGCTGCGGCGCTTTACCGCAGCGATCTCGTCGACGAAGGGGAGCGGGAACCGGCACTGGTCGCAGCGTCACAGGTGTTGCGCGACAGGCTCAATCTGGTGCTGGAGCGGCTGTCGTTCCTGCGCGAAGCCCAGGGCGATCTGCACGGTTGCGTGCGCGCCAGCCAACGCCATCTGGCACTCGACGAGTGCAATGAGGCGGCCCACCGCCGCGTCATGCGTTGCTATGCCCGGCTCGGCCAGCCACAGCTTGCCGAGCGGCAGTGGCGCACCTGCGAACGCGCCCTCGTCCGCCAGCTCGGCTTGACGCCGGGCGACGAGACGAGGGCGTTGATGCGGCTGATCGGGGGCCGTCAGCCGGTGTGATGCCAGGGGGCTCGCTCAGATCGCGTCGAACACCAGGATCGGGTTGGACGCACCGATCATGTTGACCGGCAGAAAATGCGGGGCGATGGCCGGCTTGTCACGCAGGCTCACACGCACATAGAGCGTATAGATGCCCTTGCTGAGCGAGGTCGCAGGAAACAGGAAGTCCATCGTCGCCGCGCCGTTGACAAACGCGATCGGTGCACCGAACACCGAGCTGGTGACCGCCGAAGGGCTGATCGCGTGCATCACCGCTTCGCCTTCCCAGTCGGCGACATGCTCCAGGGCATCGATCGTCACGGGGTTGGATCCGGTGGTGTCCCAGCGCACCTGAACCCGGATTTCCTGGTCCACATCGAGCAGGAAATCGGAGTTCGACAGCGGGATGGGGTTCTCGGAATACTCGCCCTGCACGTTGGTGATGACCAGCCCCAGGTAGTTGTTTTCGAGCTGAACATTGATGGGGGTAGCAGCCATGATGAACTCCTTTGATGCGGTGATGGATTCAGAGGGGGAGGAACATCGGTGTTGCAGCACCGACACCTGCACGGTAAGCAGGCGGCCTTAGCCCGCCGATGGCCACGCACATAGCCCGGCGCTTAATCCATCCACCCGCCACAGACAAGCGCCAGCCCGGCCAGCGGCGGGCGTGCAAACCTACAATCCCGAGCTGCTCCCCGAATCCGGTATCTGCCATGCACAACGCCAGCCTCCCACTCTCCGCTCTCTCCGCCCTGTCCCCGCTTGACGGCCGCTACGCTGGCAAGGTCGCCGCGCTGCGCCCGCTGCTGAGCGAGTTCGGCCTGATGCACCGCCGCGTGCAGGTCGAGATCGAGTGGTTCATTGCGCTGTCGGACGCTGGTTTTGCCGAGTTCCCGGCGCTGTCCGAGGCGGGCCGCGGCCTGCTGCGCTCGCTGGTGATCCACTTCAGGGAAGCCGACGCGCAGGCGATCAAGGACATCGAGAAGACCACCAACCACGACGTAAAGGCGGTCGAGTACTGGATCAAGCGCCGCATCAAGGGCCACGCCGAGCTGGAGCGCATGGGCGAGTTCGTCCACTTCGCCTGCACCAGCGAGGACATCAACAACACCAGCCACGCGCTGATGCTGAAGAGCGCCCGCGACGAGGTGATGCTGCCGATGCTGGACAAGGTGATCGCCCGGATGACCGCGCAGGCACAGCAGTTCGCCAGCGTGCCCATGCTCAGCCGCACCCACGGCCAGACCGCCAGCCCGACCACGGTGGGCAAGGAAATCGCCAACGTCGTCGCCCGACTGAAGAGCGCCCGTGCCCGCATCGCCGACGTGAAGCTGCTGGCCAAGATGAACGGCGCGGTCGGCAACTACAACGCCCACCTGTCGGCCTACCCCGAGCACGACTGGGAAGCATTCAGCCGTGGCGTGGTCGAAGGCGCCCTGGGCCTGACCTTCAACCCCTA
>JBEANV010000668.1:0-6234 GCA_041165285.1 Pseudomonadota bacterium
GGCTGGATCGGCGTGCTTTCATGGACCACGCGGGCGTCGTCGAGCAGCAGGGCGCTCCACGGCTGGTCCAGCGTGAAGCGCACGCCGTGCGGGCCGTGGGCATCGAACACCCGTGTTTCACCGCCGAGCACCCGCGTGCGGTTCACCAGCAGCACGGCCACGAAGTCCACGCCGTCGCGGTGGGCGCCTTCGGGGGTGGGTCGGCCGACGCCGCCGGTGGTGTCGATGCGGAAGGGGTGGGCCTCGATGAACCAGCGGCCGTCGAACGACGCAGGGGCCGCGGCGGCGAACACGTCACCCAGCCGCTGCACCACGGCGAGGAAGGCGGGTGACGCGGCCATCGCGGCGTCCAGCGGCTCGAACCAGCGCAGCATGCCGCCGTGCAGCGCGTTGTAGGTGGTGGGCTGCCAGTGCGGGCGGTGCGGCACGGCGGCGAGCTGCCCGGTGGCCACGTCCTGCACGAAGCTGCCGTGGCGGCGGCGGCGGTAGTGGCCGCCGTCCTTGAGGTGGTGGTCGGGGGGCAGGTCGCGCCAGCCGGCGTCCAGCGCGTGCAGCGCGTCGAGCGCCACCCCTGCCTGCGCCGTCAGCGCGTCGGGCGACAGCAGGGCGAAACCGTGTTCGCGCAGGTGGGTGAGGGCGTCGGGGTGGGTGAAGGGGGTGAAGGCAGGCGGAGACATGGGCGTCATTTTGCCTCTGCGGGTCGGGGCTGCCACTGCGCCAGCACCATCGCCGCACAGATCAGCAGCGCCCCCAGCCAGCCGCGCAACCCAAGCTGTTCGTTCAGCATCACCCAGCCGCCGATCGCCGAGAACAGCCCCTCGCTGCTGTAGATCACCGCCGCGTGCGAGGCCACGGCGTCGCGCTGCGCGATCACCTGCAGCGTGTAGGCCACGCCGATCGACAGGATGCCGCCCCAGGCGATGGCGCCACCCGCGTGCAGCAGGCCGTCCGCGGTGATCGTCTCGCGCCCGAAGGCCACCGCCAGCGACAGCCCGCCCGCCACCAGGTACTGCAGCACCGACAGCCTGAGCGGGTCGTGCCGCCGCGCCAGGTGCCCGACCAGCAGCATGTGGACCGCCCACATCAATGCCCCGCCGAGCTGCAGCCAGTCGCCCGCCGCGATGGTGGCGTCGGCCTTCACGCTCAGCAGGTACATGCCGAGCGTGGCGATCGTGACGGCGGCCCAGACCTGCCGCGACACCGCCGCCCCGCCCAGCCGCATCAGCACCGGCACCAGCACGACGTACAGCCCGGTGATGAAACCGGCGTTGCTCACCGAGGTGCCGAGCAGGCCGACCTGCTGCAGGTTGATTGCGGTGAACAGCACGACGCCCAGCAAGGCCCCGGCGCCGAACACGCCCTGGCTCGGGTGCAGCGGCACGGACGCGAACGGCCCGCCGCGCCACCACCACAGCGGCCCGACCAGCAGCGCCCCGAGCAGCATCCGCGCCCCGGTGTAGGTGAACGGCCCCACCGTGTCCATGCCCATCTGCTGCGCGACGAAGGTCGAGCCCCAGATGGCGGCGGTCAGGAGCATGAGGAGGTCGGTGCGCAGCGCAGATCGGTTCATCCCCCTAAGATAGCCGATCACCTCAGCCGACCCTGTCCAGGAGACACCCCGCATGCAACCCGTCACCCTCGGCCGCAGCGACCTGCGCGTCACCCCGATCTGCCTCGGCACGATGACCTTCGGCGAGCAGGTCGATGAACCGACCTCGCACGCCATCCTCGATCGCGCCCTCGAACTCGGCATCGACTTCATCGACACCGCCGAGATGTACGCCGTGCCGCCGCGGGCCGAGACTTTCAACAAGACCGAAATCATCCTCGGCAACTGGTTCGCCAGCCGGCCCGAGGCACGCCAGAAAGTCGTGCTTGCCACCAAGGTGGCCGGGCCGTCGCGTGGCATGCCGTGGATTCGCGGTGGCAGCGCCGATCTGACGCCGGACGACATCGTCGCCGCCTGCGAGGGCAGCCTGCGCCGCCTGCAGACCGACGTGATCGACCTGTACCAGATCCACTGGCCGGTGCGCGCCGTGCCTGCGTTCGGCGCCACCTACTACGACCCCACCCGCCGCGACCAGCCTTGCAGCGCGATCGAAGCCCAGCTCGAAGCCCTGCAACGCCTCGTGCGCGACGGCAAGGTGCGCGCCATCGGCCTGTCCAACGAGACGCCCTACGGCGTGTGCGAATTCATCCACGCCGCTGAGCGTGCCGGCTTGCCGCGCATCGCCACGGTGCAGAACGCCTACTGCCTTGTCAACCGCGTGCCCGACAACGGGCTGGACGAGGCGATGCACCGGCATGACGTGTCGCTGCTGGCGTACTCGCCGCTGGGCTTCGGGCTGTTGACTGGCAAGTACGACGAGGTGGGTTTCCATGACCCGCGGCACCAGCCCGGTCGGCTGGCGCTGTTCGCGAGCATGAAGAAGCAGCGTTGGGCGCGCCCCGAGGCCCTCGACGCCGCCCGTGTCTACAACGCCCTGGCCCGCGACCACGGCCTGACGCCGACCCAGATGGCGCTGGCCTTCTGCTACCGGCGCTGGACGGTGGCGAGCACCATCCTCGGCGTGACCAGCGTGGCGCAGCTCGAAGAGGATGTGGCGGCGTGGGACGTGCAGCTCAGTCCGGAACTGCTTGCGCAGATCGATGCACTGCGCCGCCGTTTCGGCGATCCGGCGATCTGACGGGCGATCTGCGCCTCAGCCGCCCAGCGCCGCGGTGACCCGCAGGGGGTCGAAGCCGAGCTGGCGCTGGCCGCGGACCAGCAGCGTGGGCGTGCCGGACGCACCCAGGCGCTTGTAGTCGGCCAGACACGCCGCGTCGCGCTCGATCAGGCATTCCTCGAACGGAATGCGGTGCTCGGTCATGTACTGCCGTGCCTTCATGCAGAAGATGCAGCTCACCGACGAGAGCATGCGGATGTCGCCGGGGCGGGTGACGGTGCGCAGGGCGTCGGCCTGACCGTCACGCACCTGGGTCTGCACGACGCGGCCGAGACCCCAGGCGAGGATGCCAACCAGCAGCACGGCGACCATGCTGCTCTGGCGCAGGCGTTGCCAGAAGGATGCGGGCGGAAGTTCGCTCATTGCACGGCTCTGTTGTCCGACGATTCAGTGGGTCTGCTTGCGGCTTTGCCGCGTACCGCGTGGGGGCTTGCCCGCGTTGGCCGGAGGTGGGGTGGTCGCCTTTGCGGCGTCTGCGGCTGGGGTCGCCGAGGCCTTCTGTCCGATGCGGCTTTCGGTGCCTTTCATCAGCTTGCTGATATTGCCGCCGTGGCGCCAGACCAGCAGCAGGCACATCATGGCGATCGCCAGCGTGGCGGTGGACGGACCCCAGACGACGGTCTGGATCACGGGCGCCGCAACGGCCGCGACCAGCGCCGCGAGCGACGAATACCGCGACCCGTAGGCCACCAGCCCCCACACGGCCAGCGTGGCCAGCCCCAACCATACGTTGAAGCCGAGCAGCACGCCGGCGGCAGTGGCCACGCCCTTGCCACCCTCGAAGCGGAAGAACACCGGCCATAGGTGGCCGAGGAACGCCGCCAGCCCGACCAGCGCCGCGGTGCCTTCGCCCAGGCCGATGCGGTCGCCGAACAGTTGCACCAGCAGCACCGGCACCAGACCCTTGACGGCGTCGAACACCAGCGTGAGCACGGCGGCCTTCTTGTTGCCCGAGCGCAGCACATTGGTGGCGCCCGGATTGCCCGAGCCGTAGCTGCGCGGGTCGTCCAGGCCCATGGACTTGCTGATGATGACAGCGAACGAGAGCGAGCCGATGAGGTAGGCGGCCACGACGGCCACCACGATCCAGAGCGTGGTCATGGGTTGTGCGAAGGGGAAGCTGAGGGCAGTCCGGCAGTGTAAGCCGCCGGGCGGACAGACTTCTTCGCCATGCCGACCTCAGTGACTCACGCCAGACCGAGTGCCGCCAGATCGCCCCGGCCGACGCGGATCACCACCGGCTCGCCCTGGCTCAGATCGATCACTGACGTCGGCTCCGCCGGGCAGGCACCGGAGTCCACCACGGCCTGGATCAGGTGGTCGTAGCGTTCGCGGATCTCTTCGGCGTCGTTGAGCGGCTCGGTCTCGCCGCGTGGGATCAGCGTGGTGCAGAGCAGCGGCTGGCCGAGCAGCGACAGCAGTTCCTGCGTGACCACGTGGTCCGGCACGCGCAGCCCGATGGTGCGCCGGGAGGGGTGCGAGACGCGGCGCGGCACTTCCTTGGTCGCTTCCAGGATGAAGGTGTACGGGCCGGGTGTCGCGCTTTTCAGCAGGCGGTACTGCTTGTTGTCCACCTTGGCATAGCTCGCCAGCTCGGACAGGTCACGGCACAGCAGCGTGAGGTGGTGCTTGTCGTCCACGCCGCGGGCGCGGCGCAGCGCATCGACGGCGGCCTTGTCGTCCAGGTGACAGACCAGCGCGTAACTGGAGTCGGTCGGGATCGCGGCGACACCGCCGGCGGCGAGGATCGCGACGGCCTGCCGGAGCAGGCGCGGCTGGGGGTTGTCGGGGTGGACTTCGAAGTGCTGGGCCATGGCGGGGCGGTGTCTGCGGTCAGGCCGGGTGCGTGATGCGCTCGGCGAGCAGCTCCCACACGGGGGTCAGGTGGGCCGGCAGGCGTGGCAGCTTGCCCAGGTCGGTGCGGCTCTCGGCGGGTGAGTGGAAATCGCTGCCACGCGAGGCGGCCAGTCCGAATTCCACGGCCATCGCTGCGTACTTGCCGTACTCGGCCGTGGTGTGGCTGCCGGTGACGACCTCCACGCCCTGGCCGCCGTGTTCCTTGAACTCCGAGAACAGCGCGAATTCGGTGGTCGGCGTGAAGCGGTGGTAGCGCCCCGGGTGGGCAATGACCGCCACGCCACCGGCCTGCGTGATCCAGCGCACCGCGTCGCCCAGACCGGCCCAGCGGTGCGGCACATAGCCGGGCTTGCCGTCGGCCAGGTACTTGCGGAACACGTCATTGGTGTCGTGGCACTTGCCGGTTTCGACGAGGTAGCGCGCGAAGTGCGTGCGCGAGATCAGGTCTGGATTGCCAACGTACTTCAGCGCGCCCTCGAAGGCGCCAGGGATACCGACCTTGAGCAGTTCGGCGGCCATTTCGCGGGCGCGTTCCTCTCGGCCGCCGCGGGTCGCGGCCAGACCCTGGCAAAGCGCTTCGTCGCGGTCATCGAATCCGAGGCCGATGATGTGGACGGTTTCTCCGGCGAAGGTCACCGAGATCTCGACGCCGGTCAGGTGCGGCAGACCTTGCGCCAGCGCGGCAGCGCGGGCGCGCTGCTGGCCGCCGACCTCGTCGTGGTCGGTCAGCGCCCACAGCTCGACGCCGTTGGCGCGGGCGCGCTCGGCGAGGGCTTCGGGACTCAGTGTGCCGTCGGAGACGGTCGAGTGGCAGTGCAGATCGGCGTTGAAGATGTTCACCAGGACATTGTAGGAGGCTGTCCGGTGGCCTGCGCGGCGATGGTGGGTCAGATGACCGGCCAGACGCCGGCGTAGTCGTCGCTGCTGGCTTCTGGCTGGCGTGTGGCAGCGTCCTGGGTGGTGTCGATCAGCCAGCGGCGCGCCGTGGCGGCCGGCTCCGGGCGGCCGAAGAAGTAGCCCTGCGCCGCGTCGCAGCCGATCTGCTGGAGCTGGCGCATCTGGTCCTCGGTCTCGACGCCTTCCGCCAGCACCGAGATGCCCAGGCTGCGGCCCATCGCGACCATGGCGTTCACGAGCTGCGCATCGGTGCTGTCCGTCATCAGGTCGCGGATGAAGCTGCGGTCGATCTTGAGCTTGCCCACCGGGAAGCGCTTGAGGTGCGAGAGCGAGGAGTAGCCTGTGCCGAAGTCGTCGATGGCGAGCTGCACGCCCATCGCGCGCAGGCTGTGCAGGAACGCTTCGCTGTGGTCGCCCTGCTGCATCAGGCCCGATTCGGTGATTTCCAGCTCCAGGTACTCTGCCCGTAGGCGATTGGCCTCCAGCGCCCGCTGCACCCGGTCGACCGTGCCGCCGCGCTGCATCTCGACCGCGGAGATGTTGACCGCGATGCGCCCGAATGCGAGCCCCTCGTCCAGCCAGGCCCGGCCCTGGCGGCAGGCCTCGTTCGTGACCCACTCGCCCAGTGCGACGATGTGGCCAGTGTCCTCCAGGACCGGGATGAACTCGGCCGGACCCACCGGTGGCAATCCTGGCTGGTTGAGGCGAACCAGCGCTTCCAGGCCGATCAGCCGCCGATCGTGCAGGCGGTAGA
>JBEANV010000669.1:0-5788 GCA_041165285.1 Pseudomonadota bacterium
GCATCGGCGGCGGGTCGGACGGCTTCTCGACGAACTCGATGATCGCGCGGTGTTCGTCGATGGCCATCACGCCGAAGCCCTTGGCCTCCTCGCGCGACACCTCGATGCAGCCGACCGTGACACCACGACCGCTGGCGGCGTGGTCGGCCAGCATGATCGAGTAGTCCATCTTGTAGATATGGTCACCGGCCAGCACGACGATGTAATCGGGTGGCGTCGAGTTGCGGATGATGTCCAGGTTCTGGTAGATCGCGTCTGCGGTGCCGCGGTACCAGTGCTCTTCGGTCAAGCGCTGCTGCGCGGGCAGCAGGTCGACGAACTCGCCCATTTCGTTGCGCAGGAAACTCCAGCCGCGCTGCAGGTGGCGCAGCAGCGAGTGCGACTTGTACTGCGTGATGACGCCGATGCGGCGCATCCCGGAGTTCATGCAGTTCGACAGCGCGAAGTCGATGATGCGAAATTTGCCGCCGAAGTGGACAGCGGGCTTGGCGCGTCGATCGGTCAAATCCTTCAGCCGCGAGCCTCGGCCGCCGGCGAGGACGAGGGCGAGGGTGCGGCGGGTGAGCGTGCGGCTTGCGGCCAGTGGGGTGGTGTCCATGAAGGGTGTCTCCTGTTCTTGGCGGTGATCGGCGGTGGTCGGGACAGAGGGAAACAATAACTCAGGTAATGACAGTCGGGGCAGCTTGCCCGCTCAAAGCACGGATACAAGCCATGCGGTCGGCCAGCACGATCAGATCGGCGAGCGCCTCCTGTGGGGGCAGGTCGTGGCGTGTGGGGTCGGCCTCGTAGCGTTCGAGGTAGACGCGCAGGGTCGCACCTTCTGTGCCAGTGCCCGACAGGCGGAACACGATCCGTGCCCCTCCAGCGAACAGCAGCCGCACACCCTGGCGCTGGGAGACGGAGCCGTCCACCGGGTCGGTATAGGCGAAGTCATCGGCCGTCTCCAGCGTCAAGGCGCCGAAGGCCTGTCCCGCAAGCGCCGGCAACTGCGCCCGCAATGCCACCATCAGTGCATCGGCACGGTCGGTGGGAATGCCCTCCCAGTCGTGGCGGGAGTAATAGTGGCGTCCGAAGCGCGCCCAGTGGCCACGCACCAGCGACTCGACGGATTCGCCCGTCGCCGCCAGCAGGTTGAGCCAGAACAGCACCGCCCACAGACCGTCCTTCTCGCGGACATGGTCGGAGCCGGTGCCGTAGCTTTCTTCGCCACACAGCGTGACGCGGCCCGCGTCCAGCAGATTGCCGAAGAACTTCCAGCCGGTCGGCGTCTCGTGGCTTGGAATGCCGAGCGCCTTGGCCACCGCGTCGGCGGCGCACGAGGTCGGCATCGAGCGGGCGATGCCCTTCAGGCCACCGGCGTAGCCCGGCACCTTGGTGGCGTGCGCGGCCATCACGGCCAGGCTGTCCGACGGCGTGACGACAAAATCGCGGCCGAGGATCATGTTGCGGTCGGCGTCGCCGTCCGATGCCGCGCCAAAGTCCGGGGCCGACGCACCGGTCATCGCCGCGATCAGTTCGGTGGCATGGGCGGGATTGGGGTCCGGGTGGTAACCACCGAAGTCTTCCAGCGGTTCGCCATTGACCACCGTGCCCGCGGGCGCGCCGAGCACGCCTTCGAGCACGGCCTTGGCGTAGGGACCACCAGCGGCGCACATCGTGTCCATGCGCATGCGGTGACCGGCGGCGAACCAGGCGCGCATCGCACCGAAGTCGAATAGCGTCTGCATCAGATCGGCGTACAGCGCAACCGAGTCGATCACTTCCACCACCATTCCGCCCAGCGCGGTGCGCCCGAGCGTGTCGAGATCGAGGTCGGCGGTGTCGCCAGTGGTTTGGTAGGCAGTGATTTCGGTGGTGCGCTGGTAGATCGCTTCGGTGATCTTTTCGGGCGCCGGGCCGCCATTGCCGATGTTGTACTTGATGCCAAAGTCACCATCCGGGCCACCCGGGTTGTGGCTGGCCGACAGGATGATGCCGCCATAGGCGCCGCGCTTGCGGATCACGGCACTGGCTGCTGGCGTCGAGAGCAATCCGCCCTGCCCCACCAGCACGCATCCGAAGCCGTTGGCCGCCGCCATGCGCAGGATGGTCTGCACGGCAACGCGGTTGTGGAAGCGGCCGTCCCCGCCCAGCACCAGTGTCTGCCCGGCGCGGTCCGGCAGGATATCGAACAGCGACTGCACGAAGTTTTCGAGATAGTGCGGCTGTTGAAAGACCGTGACTTTCTTGCGCAAGCCGGAGGTGCCCGGACGCTGGCCGACGAATGGCTGGGTGGTAACGGTCATGGCGGACATGCGACGAGTCTCCTTCTTGTAGGGGCCAGGGTCGGTGAGTTTGTTGGGCGTTCCAGAGGGTCGCAGACTACTGCGAGATCGAGCGCAGCACCACCACGCTTCGTGCCGAGCAGACCACCGAGGCCGCGCCGTGCGCTCGGCCGCTTTGGTCAGGTGCCCCGTGCGCACGGGCGCTGTCGAACACGACTTCCCAATCGGCGTCGGCTGGAAGCTTGCACTGCCGGTTGTCTGTTTCGGGGTTGAACAGGAGCAGTGCCTGCGGACCCGCATCCGCCTGCAGATGCACAAGCAGCGCGCGGTCGGCGGTGGACCGCCAGTCGGCACCCTCCAGACGGTGGCCATCCGGATGCAGCCAGACCACGTCGGTGCGACTGAGCGCGTCGGCCTGACCCGTGAGCCAATGGCCGATCCGCAATGCGGGCACCTCGTCGCGCAAAGCGGTCAGGCGCTGGGTGGTGGCGAGCAAGTCGGCATCCTGTCCAGCCCAATCAAGCCACGACAGCACGTTGTCCTGGCAATAGGCGTTGTTGTTGCCCTGCTGGCTGTGGCCGATTTCGTCACCGGCGAGCAGCATCGGTGTGCCCTGCGACAGCAGCAGCGTGGCCAGCATGGCCCGCTGCAAGCGCACGCGCAGCGCCCGCACAGCGGGCACGTCCGTCGGACCTTCGACACCGCAGTTCCAGCTGCTGTTGTGGTGGTGACCGTCGCGGTTGTGTTCGCCGTTGGCGTGGTTGTGCTTGTGGTCGTAGGTGACCAGGTCGCGCAGCGTGAAGCCATCGTGGGCGGTGATGAAGTTGACGCTCGCGGTGGGTTGGCGCCGGTCGTGGTGAAACTGGGCGCTGGAGGCGGCAAAGCGGTGCGCGAACACGCCGCGGTCACCCGCGCCACGCAGCCACCAGGCGCGCATGGTGTCGCGGTACTGGTCGTTCCACTCGGACCAGCCGGGCGGGAACGCTCCGAGCTGGTAGCCGCCGGGGCCAATGTCCCAAGGCTCGGCGATCAGCTTGATCCGCGACAGCACTGGGTCGGATTGCAGCGCGGCGAAGAAGCCGGCCGCCGCGCTGAACTGCCCGTCGCCCCCCCGGGCCAGCACGGGCGCCAGATCAAAGCGGAAGCCGTCCACGCCGTACGCCTGCACCCAGTGTCGCAGCGAACCGAGCACCAGTTCCACCACGCGCGGCTCGGCCAGATTCAGGCAATTGCCGCAGCCGGTCCAGTTGATGTAGCGGTCGCGCCGTTCGGCATTCAGGTGGTAGTAACGGGCATTGGCCAGCCCGCGCATCGACAGCGTCGGGCCACATTCGTCGGTCTCGCCGGTGTGGTTGAAGACAACGTCGAGCACCACCTCCAGCCCTGCCGCATGGGCGGCGCGCACCATCTCGCGGCATTCGGACTCCGGGCTGGTGCCGGACGTTGCGCTCCAGTACCGTGGCTCAGGCGCCAGGAAGGCGATGCTCGAATAGCCCCAATGGTTGCTGAGGCCGAGCTGCTGCAGACGTGCTTCGTCGGCGCGGGCATGGACGGGCAGCAGGCTCAGGGTCGTCACACCCAGGCTTCGCCAGTGGTCCAGCATGGCCGGATGCGCCACTGCCGCGTAGCTGCCACGCAGCGCGGCGGGGATGTCCGGATGCAGCATCGTTGTCGATCGCACATGCAGCTCGCACAGCACGGTCCGGTCCACGCTCCACTGGGGACGTTCGCAGCTCTCCACTGCCGCCACGGGCGGCTGCACGCGGGCCTTCAGCGCCACGGATGCGTTGTCGCGGGTGTCTGGCAGGGTCGGATCGGCTTCGCTGTGACCCAGGTACAGGCTGAGGTCAACGTCTGGCGACCCGCCGTAGCGCCCGACCACGGACTGCGCCCAGGGATCCAGCAGGACCTTGGCCGGGTTGAACCGATGACCTTGCGCAGGATCCCACGGCCCGTGTGCCCGCAGGCCGTAGACCAGACCCGCAGCAGCCCCGACAAGACAGCCGTGCCAGACGCCGTCGGTGCAGGTCGGCAGATCGTGTCTCGCCAGTTCCTGCGTGCCATCCGCATCGAACACGCAGACTTCCAGCCGCGTCGCATCCGGCGCCCACACGGCCACATTCACCCCTTGCGGGACGACTTCGGCACCCAGAGGCCAGGGAGAACCGCGCTCCATCATCAGTCGCAGACCAGCATCAGCGTGGACAGCGGCGGCAGCGTCACCATGATCGAATGCGCCTGCCCGTGCCAGGCGACCGGCTCGCTGTGCATCAGGCCGTTGCTCACCCCCGAGCCGCCATACACCGTCAGGTCGGTGTTGATCAGCTCGCGCCAGACACCTGCGGTCGGCACACCGATGCGCCAGCCGCGGTGTACCACCGGCGTCAGGCTGCTGATGACCACCACGCGCTGGCCATTGGCTGCGCAGCGTTCAAACACCAGCACCGAATGTTCGGCGTCCGAGTGGTTGATCCAGGCGAACCCGTCAGCGCTGACATCGCGCTGGTGCAGTGCCGGGCAGTGGCGCTGCACAGCGTTCAGGTCACGCACCAGGCGCTGCACACCGCGGTGGAGCGGCTGCTCCAGCAGGTGCCAGGGCAGGCTGGCTTCGGCGCTCCATTCGGAGTTCTGACCGAACTCGCAGCCCATGAACAGCAGCTTCTTGCCCGGGTGACCCCACATGAACCCGTAGTAGGCCCGCAGATTGGCAAACTTCTGCCACTCGTCGCCGGGCATCTTCTGCAGCAGCGAGCCCTTGCCGTGCACCACCTCGTCGTGCGAGAGCGGCAGCAGGAAGTTCTCGCTGAACGCGTACATCAGCGAGAAGCGAATCTGGTCGTGGTGGTACTTGCGGTAGAGCGGATCACGCGCGAAATAGCTCAGCGTGTCATTCATCCAGCCCATGTTCCACTTGAAGTGGAAGCCCAGGCCACCGGATTGCAGGTCCGGCGACGGCGGGCGGGTCACCATCGGGAACGCGGTCGACTCCTCAGCCACGGTCATCGCCTCGGGGCGCTGCGTGCCGATGATGTTGTTGACCCGGCGCAGGAACTCGATCGCTTCCAGGTTCTCGCGGCCGCCGTCCTTGTTGGGGATCCACTCGCCGTGCTTGCGGCTGTAGTCGCGGTAGAGCATCGAAGCGACCGCGTCCACGCGCAAGCCGTCGATGCCGTAGCGCTCGATCCAGTACAGCGCGTTGCCGACGAGGTAGTTGCGCACCTCCGAACGGCCGAAGTTGTAGATCAGCGTGTTCCAGTCCTGGTGGAAGCCTTCACGCGGATCGGCGTGTTCGTACAGATGTGTACCGTCGAACTTGGCCAGACCGAAGGCATCCGTCGGGAAGTGCGCCGGCACCCAGTCGAGGATCACGCCCAGCCCGGCTTCGTGGGCCGCGTCGACGAAGGCACGGAAATCCCACGGTGAACCGAAGCGCGAGGTCGGTGCATACAGGCCCGTCGGCTGGTAGCCCCAGGAGCCGAGGTGGACCTCGTAGACCGAGATCGGCGCGTCCAGTGCATTGGCAC
>JBEANV010000670.1:0-3369 GCA_041165285.1 Pseudomonadota bacterium
GGCGGCACCGGCGTGGTCGGCAGCCTGAAGCTCGGCAAAGGCTCCGGACGGCTGGGCCTGCGCGCCGACATGGACGCGCTGCCGATGACCGAGCACAACACCTTCGCCCACGCCAGCCGCCACCCCGGCAAGATGCACGCCTGTGGCCATGACGGGCACGTCGCCATGCTGCTGGCCGCCGCGCAGCAACTCGCCGCCCAGCGCGACAGCTTCGCCGGCACCGTCTACCTCGTCTTCCAGCCCGCGGAGGAAGGCGGCGGCGGCGCCCGGGAAATGATCGCAGACGGGCTGTTCACGCAGTTCCCGATGGACGCGATCTTCGGGATGCACAACTGGCCGGGGATGCGCGCCGGGGACTTCGCCGTCTGCAGCGGGCCGACGATGGCGTCGAGCAACGAGTTCCGCATCACCATCACCGGCAAGGGCTCGCACGCCGCGCTGCCGCACAACGGGATCGACCCGGTGCCGGTGGCCTGCCAGATGGTGCAGGCGTTCCAGACCATCGTGACGCGCAACAAGAAGCCGACCGACGCCGCGGTGATCTCCGTGACGATGATCCATGCGGGCGAAGCCACCAACGTCGTGCCAGACCACTGCGAGATCCAGGGCACGGTGCGGACCTTCACGCTTGACGTGCTGGACCTGATCGAACGCCGGATGCGCGAGATCGCCGAACACACGGCGGCGGCCTTCGGCGCGACGGTGCAGTTCGAGTTCCACCGCAACTACCCGCCGACGATCAACCACCGCGCCGAGGCCGAGTTCGTGCGCGAGACGATGCGCGCCGTGGCCGGGGACGCGCGCACCCACGAGTTCGAGCCGACGATGGGCGCGGAGGATTTCAGCTTCTTCCTGCAGGCCAAGCCAGGCGCCTATTTCGTCATCGGCAATGGCGACGGCGACCACCGGGCGCAGGGGCATGGTCTCGGGCCTTGCAACCTGCACAACCCGAATTACGACTTCAACGACGGGCTGATTCCGCAGGGAGCGGCGCTGTGGGTGGCGCTGGCGCGGCGGTGGCTGGCGCAGGGATGATGTCCGTTCTGCGTCGTATTCGGTCTGTCTGCGGCCGGACAGGTGCGCAGACACGAGCGACGATGGCAGCCATCCCATCCCCATTGCCAAGGAAGCTACCATGTCCCGAATCGACACCCCGCGCCACCCCACCGCCCTCCTCCTGATCGACGCCCAGCAGTCCTTCCGCGCCCGCCCGTACTGGACCGAGACCGACGCCCCCGCTTGGCTTGCCGCGACGAACCGCCTCATCACGGGCTGCGCCGCCCGCGGCATCCCGGTCGTGCAGGTGTTCCACACCGATGGCCCGGACACGCCCGACAACCCGTTCGCCCATGCCAGCGGCCTGATCCACCCGATCGACGGACTCGCCCCGTTCGACGCCGCGCTGCGCATCGAGAAGCACCGCCACAGCGCGCTGGTCGGCACCGGGCTGGGCATCTGGCTGCATGAACACGGCGTGCAGCGGCTGATCATCGCGGGCATCCGCACCGAGCAGTGCTGCGAGACGACCACGCGCCATGCGAGCGACGAAGGCTGGACGGTGGACTATGTGACCGAGGCGACGCTGACCTTCGACATGACCACACCGGCTGGCGACACACTGACCGCCGCGCAACTCCGCGAGCGCACCGAGACCGTGCTGGCGGGTCGCTTCGCGACGATCCGCACGGTGGACGAGGTGCTCGCCTGAGCCGATGCGTGAGCCTGTGGCCATGATCGACGTGCTCTTCCTCGTGCTGCCTGACACGCTGCTGCTGGACATCGCCGGGCCGGCCGAGGCGTTCCGGCTGGCCAACCAGGCGCTGCGACGGCGTGGACAGCCGGATGCCTTTCATCTGCGCTATGCCGGGCCACAGGCACAGGCGGGGTCATCGGTCGGTCTGCTGCTGGCCGGGCTGGAGCCGATGCCAACGGCGTTCGAACGACCGACCTGGGTCGTGCTGCTCGGTCGGTCGGGCGAAGCCTGCGAGGTGGTCGGGCATGGCGCAGCGTGGATGGATGCGCGGCATTGGCTGGCGCAGACGGTCGCGCCGCGGCTGGCACCGCCGGGGGCAGCGGCCGGCGAGGTGCAGTTGCTGACGGTGTGCAGCGGCGCGCTGCTGGCCGCCGATGCTGGCCTGCTGGCCGGACGGCAGGTGACGACCCACCATGAACTGCTCGACGACCTGCAGGCGCTGGCTCCCACCGCGCAGGTGCAGGCCAATCGCGTGTTCGTCGTGGACGGCGCGGTGCGCACCAGCGCCGGTGTCACCGCGGGCATCGATCTGGCGCTGCACGGCATCGCGCAGGTCTGCGGCGAGGTGATCGCGGCGGCGGTGGCGCAAGTGATGGTGGTCTTCGCCCGGCGCGGCGTGCAGGCGCCGCAGACCTCGGCGCTGCTAGCCCACCGCGACCACCTGCACCCGGCGGTCCACCGTGTGCAGGACGCCGTCTGCGCCACGCCGGCCGCGCCGTGGGACAGTGGTCGCATGGCCGCAGTGGCGCATGTGACCGAGCGGCACCTGGCGCGGCTGTTCCGGTTGCACGCGGGCTTGTCGCCGCGGGCCTATGTGGAGCAGGTGCGCGCAGCGCTGGCCGGGCAGGCGCTGGCACAGGGACGCGCCGAGCGGCAGGCGGTGGAGCTGGCGGGGTTCTCGACAGCTCGGCAGATGCGGCAGGCGCTGGGCAGACACCCACCGCCGGCCTGACGCAAGCTCAACCCAGCAGGCGTTTCAGCAACGCCGCCGTCGAGCCATCCAGCCCCGCCGTGTCGCCCGTGGCGAAACGCGGCAGCAACTGGCTGCACAGCGCCTTGCCCAGCTCCACGCCCCACTGGTCGAAGCTGTTGATGCGCCACAGCGCGCCGCTGGTGAAGACGCGGTGCTCGTACAGCGCGATCAGCGCACCCACCGCGGCGGGTGTCAGGCGGTCGATCACCAGCGTCGTGCTCGGTCGGTTGCCGGGGAAGGTGCGGTGGCGGGCCACGGTCAGCGCGTCGAGCGACTTCGACGCCGTCGGTGCGGTTTCGCCGATGGCCTCGTCGGTGGCCTTGCCGAGCATCAGTGCCTGGCTCTGCGCGAGGCAGTTGGCGAGCAGCTTGTGGTGCTGGTCGGCCAGACCGGCGCGCACGCCGTCAGGCAGACCCGATCCGCCATCCGCCCGAGCCGCGTCGTAGCACGGCGTCTTCACGGCGATGAACTCGACCGGGATGACGTCCGTGCCCTGGTGCAGCATCTGGAAGTAGGCGTGCTGGCCGTTGGTGCCGGCCTCGCCCCAGACGACCGGCGACGTGCCAAAGGGCAGCGGCTGGCCGTCCAGATCGACGCACTTGCCGTTGGACTCCATCTCCAGTTGCTGCAGGTAGGCCGGCAG
>JBEANV010000671.1:0-2746 GCA_041165285.1 Pseudomonadota bacterium
ATTCCTCGCCGCGCTGCACCGCAGCGGCAGCGCCGTCAGCGGCACCGGCTGGCAGCCCGTCTTCATGACGCTGACCGCCGAGGACGGCGCGCTCGACGCCGCAGCCGCGCTCTACCTGAAACGCCACTCCTACGGCGAATACGTCTTCGACTGGGCGTGGGCGGACGCCTGGCAGCGGGCCGGCCAGCGTTACTACCCGAAGCTGCTCGGCGCGGTGCCGTTCACGCCCGTTCCGGGCAGCCGGCTGCTGGCGCGCTCGAACGCGGCGCGGGCGACGCTGCTGCAGGGCATCGAGGCATTCGCCCGCGACCAGGGGCTGTCGTCCGCACACCTGCTCTTCCTGGACGACGCCGACCGTGCCGCCGCACAGGCACAGGGTTGGTTGCTGCGCGAGGGCGTGCAGTTCCACTGGTCGAACCGCACACCCGAGCCTTACGCCGACTTCGCCGACTTCCTCGCCAGCCTGACCCGCGACAAGCGCAAGAAGATCCAGCAGGAACGGCGCTATGTGCGCGAGGCGGGCGTCACGTTCGAGGTGCTGCGCGGCGCGGAGATCGGCGAAGAGGACTGGGACTACTTCTACCAGTGCTACGACAACACCTACCGCGAACACCGCTCGACGCCCTACCTGACGCGGGCGTTCTGGGCCGAGGTCGCGCGCACGATGCCAGGGCACTGGCTGCTGTTCGTCGCCCGGCGCGGCGGGGAGCGGGTCGCGGCGTCGCTGGTGGCTCTTGATCCGGCGCAGCGCGTGGCCTATGGACGCTACTGGGGCTGCACCGAATCCGTCCCGCACCTGCATTTCGCCGCCTGCTACCACGAGCCGCTGGACTGGTGCGTGCGTGAACGCTTCAACCGCTTCGAGGGCGGGGCACAGGGCGAGCACAAGATGGCACGCGGGCTGCTGCCGGTGAAGACCACCTCGGCGCACTGGCTGCGGCATCCGGGCTTTGCCGATGCGGTGGCGCGGTTTCTGGACGAGGAGACGGCGGGGATCACGGCGTATGTGGGCGAGTTGCAGGAGAGGAATCCGTTCAAGGCAGAATGACCTTTCCTACATGGACCCGACGCGGGAAAGGAAGTCCCCATGAATGCCATCGTGATCGAGCATGTGCCGGTGACCGAGTTGCCTGTGGCTTGGCGAGACCGCCTGACACTGGCCGCCGGGGCTTGGGTGACAGTGCGAATCGAGACTGAGACGCAAACCGATGCGAGCAGCCAGACGACCGATCCAGCCTTCGGCCTCTGGCGTGACCGGGATGACATCGTGGACGTGGAAGCCCATGTCCGTGGGCTGCGAGCATCCCGTTTTAGCGTTGACGGCTCCCGCCACCAGCCGTGATGCTGATCGACACCGATGTGCTGATCTGGCACCTGCGCGGCCATCCTTCAGCACTCCAGACGCTGGATGCACTGCCCGAGCCGCCCATGCTCTCCGCCGTCACCTACCTGGAACTGCTGCAAGGTCTGCGCAACAAGGCCGAGATGCAGGCCCTCAAGAAGATGCTGCTGCAGCGGCGCATGACCGTACTGCCGATCACTGAAGCTATCACCGGGCGGGCCATCGATCTGGTGGAGTCGCTCGTGCTGAGCCACAGCCTGCAGATGGGCGATGGACTGATTGCCGCGACCGCGCTTCTCCACGAAGTGCCCGTACTCAC
The DNA here is from genome assembly GCA_041165285.1 of Pseudomonadota bacterium. Taxonomy (GTDB): domain Bacteria; phylum Pseudomonadota; class Gammaproteobacteria; order Burkholderiales; family Burkholderiaceae_C; genus Sphaerotilus. The sequence goes on from JBEANV010000671.1 coordinate 1,662, forward strand.
GGCCAACTTCAAGCACTTTTCGGCCGTGCCGAATCTGCAGATTGTCCGGTTCGTTGTCTGACCATCGGGACACGCACCCCTGACTCCGACCTTGTTGGCCGCCGCCGAATGCATACACCGTCCTTGCGCCTCGCCGCCCTCGTCCCGCTGATGGCCGGACTGGCCGCATGCACCACGCTGCCCAGTGACCGCCTGCCACCCGCGCCCGCCCCGGCACCGGTGATCACGCTGCCGTCCACGCCGGTGCCGACGCCTTCGCCGCTGCCCGCGCCGGCACCTGTTCCGGCCCCGGTGCCCGTGCCCCCCCCACCGCCCGCCCTGCCCCCGCTGCCGCCCGCTCCACCGCTGCCACCCGCGCCCCCACCGGTCAGCGCAGCCGACGTGCGCGCCGTCGCGCTGCGTGTGCTGCCGCCGAACATCGCCGAGCGCAGCGCCTGGGCCGACGACATCGCCACCGCGTTCGCCGCGCTGTCGATCCCGGCGCAGACACACAAGGTCTGCGCGCTGGCCGCCGTGATCGAGCAGGAATCGACCTGGCAGGCCGATCCACCGGTCGCCAATCTGGCCAAGGTCGCGGCATCCGAACTCGACAAGAAGCGCGCCAAGTACGGCATCCCCAAACCGGTGTTCGACCTGGCGATGGCCCGCACGTCGCCCAACGGCAAGACCTTCCAGCAGCGGCTCGACACGCTGCGCACCGAGCGGGAACTGTCGCTGCTGTTCGAGGACATGATCCGCGAGATCCCGATGGGCACGACGCTGTTCGAGGGCCAGAACCCGGTGAAGACCGGTGGCTCGACGCAGGTCAGCGTCGCCTTCGCCGCCGAGCAGATGCGCGACAAGCCCTACCCGTGGCGCCCGGCCGGCACACCCCGGGAGGAGGTGTTCAAGCGCCGTGGCGGGCTGTACTTCGGCGCGGCGATGCTGCTGGACTATCCAGTGTCATACAACCGGATGCTCTACCGCTTCGCCGACTACAACGCCGGGCGCTACAGCAGCCGCAACGCCGCCGTGCAGGCGCTGCTGGCGCAGTTGACCGGCCAGAAGCTCGACCCGGACGGCGACCTGCTGCGCTACAAGGCGGG